>JANXOO010000475.1 GCA_025353525.1 Schlesneria sp.
ACCCAGATGGGTAACCAGGGAACGGCACTCGATACGTCGCGAGAAGCGATCGCCCAGATCAAATCGGGTGTGCTGGGAACGCTGAAGGAAGTTTTTGCCTGGTCAAATCGGCCGATCTGGGCGCAGGGACCAAATCGCCGAATGACAATTGCAAAATTCACCGAACAGGCGAAAAAGGAAGATGCTGACAATGCGGACAAACTTGTCGGCCGAAAGAAAGAAGAAATCGCCAAGGCATTGGAACGAGTCGACTGGAAGAACTGGATCGGAGTTGCTCCGGATCGCGAATTCTGGCCGGGACTGTACCATACGTTCCAGCACCGGGGCTGGTGGGACTTCGGTACCGGGGCACTTGGCGACATGGCCTGTCATCAATTGACGGTTCCGTTTGCATCGTGCGGATTGCGCGATCCCATTTCGGTTGTCGCCAAATCAACGGGACACGACTTTGACAGCTTTCCCGCCAGTTCGGTCATCAAGTTCGAGTTCCCGGAAACGTCAGAGCGGCCGGCGATCCCCTTCTGGTGGCTCGACCGCAAGGGCAACAAGCCACCCATGGAAGTCTTCGAAAAGCACGGGATCACCAACGTCTCTGACAGCGGTGTGCTGATCGTTGGCGAAAAGGGCGCGTTCTACAGTTCCGACGACTACTGTGGCGTCTATGAACTGAAGGGCGTCGACAAGGTCAAAGTCGATTACGAAAAGGCCGAAGACAAAGGGAACAACGACTTGAACAACATGTACGAGTTGTTCCGTGCGAAACGAGGCGGCGATCCCAAAATCTGCAAGTCGAACTTCATCGACCGCGCCGGTCCGCTGACCGAAACAATTCTGCTGGGCAATCTCGCCGTATGGGCGGCTGCCAAGGGCGGAGCAGACGGCGAAATGGGCGACTGGGGCGAAAAAGTCGAATGGGACGCCAAGAACCTCAAAGTCACCAACCTGGCGTCACTCAAGACGCCGCGCGTTGCTTCGCTGATCAAGCCGGAATACTCCGCTGGCCATCGGTTGGACTAGTAATTTTGATCGGGGCGCACGCGAGTCGCGTGCGCCCCGTTTTTTATAGCGACGGGCAGGAAATGAAATAGCGGTCGCTGAAAAAGAGGGACAGTCACCAGGAAGACCCGGAGCCAGTCCCCGTTTTTCAGCCGATGAATTTTCCAATGCCGGTCGCCTGTGCGTACGTTTTTGATTCTGTGACGGGACATGAAGCATGATGAAGTTGCATCGGTTGCAGGCCGCAGTCGCCTGTATCACCCTGTGCATGTTGAGTTTGCCAGGTTGTGCAAAACCACAAGGCGCAGGTGATGGTTCAGGCGTAACTCCATCCGCTCAATCGACCAAAGCGGATCAGGGAACGTCGGTTGAATCGAAACCCGAACATACGGCCGGTGCCGAAAATGTCAAACGGACGCGGACCCGGATCGAAGAACTTGGATCACGGGCTCGCTGTGTACCGAAAGGCGGCGACCTGTTGACGGAGATCGTGATTCAGGACGGATCAAACCTGAAGCCCGACGACTTGTCTCTTTTTGGAAAACTGAGCGATCTGAAAACGCTGCAGATTTTCAATTGTCGCACGTTGAACGACGAAACGGCGGCAAAAATCAGTGGTTTGCAGGGACTGACCAGCCTTGCGCTGACGAATACTGTCATCAACGATGCCACTGTAGAAATGATTGCAAAATCGTTTCCGAACCTGACTGATCTCGATCTTTCTTCAAATGCGAGTATGACCGGGGGAGTGGTCAAAATCCTGAGTGGTATGGAGAAACTTCAACGGTTGACACTGGTTCAGAACCGGATCAACGACATCGGTGCGCAACGATTTTCAAAGTTGAAGGAACTTCGTTCACTCGACCTTCGCGGCAACATGGAAGCCGGTGATATGGCGCTCGAGGTCATCGCTGAACTGCCGAAACTGACCTCGTTCAAGCATCGAAGCACCGCCGTGACGGATTCGGGGCTGGAACAGCTCAGTCACAACCAGTCTCTGGAGTCGCTGTTACTTCAGGATTTCGTAATCACTGACCAATCGGGGCAGTTCCTTGCAAAACTCGGCAAACTCTCGCAGCTGGAAGTCTTCCGCTGCCAGGGTTTTGGAAGCGAAGGAGTCCTGAGCCTCAAAGGGATGGGTCTGACGCGGTTGACTCTTCGCGACCTGCCGAATGTCGACAATCGGGCGATGGAAGTTTTTGGCGAACTTCCCAAATTGAAGCGGCTGTATCTGCACGAGTTACCTTCGGTGAGCGATGCTGGACTGAAGCATCTCGCGTCTCTCAAATCGCTCGAATTACTCGATCTCTGGACGGTACCACTCATGACGGATGCCACGATTGATGTGATCGCAACACTTCCCAATCTGACCGATTTGACCGTCAGAGCGACCGGCATTACCGACAACGGCGTCGAGAAGATCCTGAAGATGAAGGGGTTGCAGGCGTTGACGTTGAAAGAAAACGGTTCAGTGACGTCCGACGGGCTTAAAAAACTGAACGACAGAAAGTGGATCAGACTGGATCCTGGGACGGTCAAATGACAGCTCCGGTTTTTGCAGCACAGCCGTATTCCGGGATCGCCTCGTTCGGCCGGGTGCCGGTCGCCAGCGATGCAACCGGTTTTGACGTTTCAATCCTGGGTATCCCGTACGACGGGTCGGTCTCTTACCGTAGCGGCACACGGTTTGGCCCCAGATCGATTCGCGAACAGTCGCTGTTGTTATGGGGCTACAACAATGTCTTGAATGTTGCACCATTCAAGACATTGGCGGTCGCAGACCTGGGTGATGTCGATGTCTTTCCGCCGGACATCGTGGCGACTCATCGTGAAATTGAACGGGTCGCATCAAAGATTCTGACGACGAATTCCCGACTGATTTCTCTTGGCGGGGATCATTCGGTTTCACTTCCACTTTTGCGAGCCCACGCAAAAAAGCACGGGCCAGTGGCTGTCGTTCATTTTGACGCTCATCCTGACACGTGGGATTCCGAATATTCTGGTCAACGGTATAGTCACGGCACACCTTTTCGACGCGCGATCGAAGAATCGCTCATCGATACGTCAGGATATTTTCAGATCGGTCTTCGCGGTCCCACGAACGGCCCCGAGGACTACCTTGATGCGGCCAGACTGGGAGCCCACCTGATTACTTTTGATGAATTTCGGCGAACAGGAATTGATGCCGTTCTGAATGAGGTCCGGTCGGCGATCGGAACCCGGCCAACATATGTGACGCTGGATATTGATGCCGTTGATCCGGCGTTTGCTCCTGGAACCGGAACCCCGGAAGTGGGCGGTTTCTCCAGCTATGAAATACTGCAACTCGTTCGGGGTCTGCGAGGGCTGAACCTGATCGGGTTTGATCTGGTCGAAGTTTCACCAGCATACGACAGCAGCAATATCACTGCGATTCTGGCAGCAAATCTCGTATTCGAGTTTTTGTCACTCGTCGCTTTGCAGAAGACTTGAAGGTTTTTCAGTTGTTCCCCAGGTTTTGCCACTCAGCGTACCTGATTTGCAATCTTCCGTTCGTCGACTGAAAGGAATACAGAATATGGCAGACGGCATCACAGATATCCTCGTGAAATTTGTTGGAGGCAGTGACAGAGACGTGGGGAACGAAGCCACCGATCGCGTTGTTCTTCCGGCGAACTACGGGGCACAGAACCGGCGCCTTGTCGGCGTCGTACGGGGTGCCAATAAAGATCGCCCCAATCTGGTTCAGAGTGCGTTTGACGAAGTGATAAGAATCATCGGTGAGGGACCGACAGGTTTGCTTTGTATTCGTGGAAACAGTCGAGGTGGAATCTGGTCGATCGAAATGGCAGAAAAACTGACCGCACGCGGAATTCCAATCAGTTTTATCGGCCTTCAGGACGCGGCTTTCTCGACGGTTGACGCAATCAACGCCCCGAGCTCGCGGTTTCAATCCGCGATCGATAATGTCCCGCTGTTCGAGACACAACAAATCACTGCCGGGGTTAAACTCAGTCACTTTCAAATAATCGGCAATAAGGCAGAATTTCAATTCAGATCCGGAAATTTGATCTGGGCGTCTGATATGGATGGAGAGATCCACGGCGAAGTTCGAGGCTTTCAGTCAGATCGTATCAGCGTCACTGGATGGCAAAAGGATGACGCCGGGAACGCTCACAATTTCTGTTGCGGCCGTGCGGAAACAAAAGATGTCCTGACAATTGGCGAATTGCTTTTGAAAGCATGCTCGTAGCCTGGGTTGTCCCACCGGTCATTTCTGCCGGTCGGCAGGCGGCGTCAGACTTTCTGTTCCCGGAAAATTCGGAAATCCCGTTACAACCCGAATCTTCGGTACAGTTTGCCAGGTTCCCCCGCCGATACTTCCGTTAGGCGCAGATTGCTGCGCCCGTTGAGTCATCGTTGCGTCGAGAAGCGGAGAACGGGTTACTCGGTGCGGAGACGAGACTCGCAAACGTTCCGAGTTCACGGCGTTCATAGTCAGGGAACGACTGATGCGGACACGGCACTGGTTGGCTGCACTTATGGGTGGTTGCATGGCAATAGCGGGGGTAGGCACGGCCAGTGCCCAGCCGCCGATGATGCCTGGCAACGGAAATCCGGACCAAGCGGGAATGGGGATGCCCGGGGGACCGTACAATAATATGTATGGTCCGTCGCAACCGTATTCTTCCGGAATGGGAGTACCCGGTTATCCGCCGGGTGCAAACCCGTGGCCCGGGATTTCGCCGTTTGCCGGCCCCCCGGTCGATTCGACATCCTACGAAGACGGGTTCTGGTTTAACCGGATTCTTCAGGGAAATCGCAAATATTACTTCTCTGCTGAAGGTCTTCACGGCCATACAAAGCACGGAAATGAAGCTTTGATTGGTGCCCCTGGCGTCAATCAGCTGTCGAATTCCAATTTGAACGGCACGTTGACGACCGGTGTGACGGGCAGCGCCACAGTTCTGGTCGGAAGCACTTCATTCAATCAGGCAATCAGTACCGTCGGCCCGTCGCGAAGCGCCACAGCCAACGGTGGCGGTGGCGGTGGCGGAACCGCTACGTCAGCGCCGAATATCTTTCCATCAGCCACGACGGGTGTTGTGAGTGATTCGTTAGGCGTCGGAGGTTTTCGGAGCACATGGGGCTGGTTCAATGCGGACGACACGGGATTTGTCGCATCGGGATTCTACCAGACAAAATCAACTCGAAACTATGATCTCGAAGATCCGTTCCTCTACGACCCCAGCACCGGAAATTACAATCCCTTCAATTTGCATGCATGGTTCGGCCTGCCGCTTGGAAGTTCTGGACTCGGCGCGGTCCCTAATGCAACTGTCCTTGGAACCGGTGTTATCACCAAGCTCGTGAAACAGGACGGGGACACTGACGGAAACTCGTTGTACGGTGCGGTCATTCCCTACGACATGGGTGTCCATATCGCCTTTTCAACTCAATTGTCGGGTGGAAACGCAGACTGGTATTTTAATTCGGTTTACGAGCAGAGCGCGATCAAAGTGCGTCCTCTGGCAGGAGCCCGATACGTCTACCTTCGCGAAAACTTCTCGTTCGACGCTTACGACAGCGGACTGGGGTACACAATTGCTGCGACGTCGGCCAATGGCGGTGGCGGCGGTGGTGGTGGTGGTGGTGCCGGAGGAACGGCTGGCAGCGGCTTTTTGAGTCCTGCGACTTTTCAGGCTGGTTTCTCGTCCCCGAACATTCTGCATTCTCATTTGAGTTCCACTGACGTATCGCAAATGGGCGGTCCTGAAGCAGGCTTTCGCGTCGACTTTGGCGGAAGCAAGTTTCAGGTCTCAACGCACACAAAATTCGGTGCCTTGGCCAACGTCACGTCACGCTCGATCAGCGGTTACGGGATCGGAAACAACTTTAATATCATTTCGCCAAATACCGTACCGGTCATGCCGAACGACCCTTCTAAAACGGCGTTCAGCTCGTCGACAACGACCACCAGCATGTCACCGATGTTCGAACAGTCGATCAATGTGAAGTTGCCGGTCTTCAATCTGGTTCCGTATCTCAATAAACTGGAGATGTTCGAACGGGCGCAGGTGACGGCAGGTTACACGTTCCTTTACATCGGGGACATTTATCGACCGCAGGATACGATTATCTGGAATCAGTATCCCAAGACGCCGCAGTTGAACAATTCCAGATCCGATTTCCAGAACTCGAATTTCAACCTCGGTATCGAATGGCAATACTGACTTCCACCACACTGACCGTCACCGAAGCTCTAAAGCGGTTGCTCGAGACGGTCACAACGCTGGATTTCGTCGATAAGGCACTTTCAGAAGTATCAGGAATGACGCTGGGGCAGGATATCTGCAGCCCGGAAGATTCGCCTCCCTTCGACAAATCAGCAATGGACGGATATGCCGTCAGGTCGACCGATCTTGCGACAGGCGTCGCACTACTGCTCGTGACCGAGGTCGTCACGGCCGGGCGCCTTCCTTGCAAACCGGTGCGATCAGGCGAGGCTGCTCAAATCATGACGGGGGCTCCCCTTCCCGAAGGTGCCGATGCCGTGGTCAGGGTCGAAGTGACGCAGCGGAATGGCAACAGCGTTTCGATTGCGACAGAGCCGGTTTCACCGGGCACCAACATCATTCGACGTGGCAATTCCGTCAAGGCGGGCGAGCGTGTTTTGTCGACCGGGATGGTCCTGAACGGATCGCGGATCGGAGCTCTCGCCGAAATGGGCCGAACCGTTGTCACCGTGCGCCGCCGGCCCCGTGTCGCGATTTTGACGACGGGAGACGAATTGGTGCCGATCGAACAGTTACCGGGACCGGGCCAAATCCGGAATTCGAACGCATCAATGCTGATGGCGCAGGTCGAAGCCACGGGCGGTGAAGCCACGTCGCTGGGGATCGCCCGCGATGAGCGTGACGACCTGTTCGCAAAGATTCAATCAGGACTCGATTTTGACGCCCTGGTTCTTTCCGGTGGAGTCTCTGCCGGAACGCTTGACCTCGTGCCATCAGTATTGGCCGAAGCGGGTGTCCGCGAGGTATTTCACAAGATCGAAATGAAACCGGGTCGACCGTTGTGGTTTGGAATCTCGCAGAGTCCAACTCGACCGGCACCGTGCTATGTCTTCGGGCTTCCTGGCAATCCGGTCAGCAGTCTGGTGTGTTGCGAACTGTTCGTGCGAACGGCCATCCGGCGCATGACGGGTATCGAACCGGCGGCTCCTCAACCGGTTTTCGCGCGACTCGAACACGATTACGTGGCCCGTGCTGATCGTCCGACATACCATCCGGCACGTCTGACATGGACGAACGAAGGACTCGCCGTCACACTCGTTCCGTGGCACGGATCGTCGGATTTGTGCGGTACAGTGTCGGCAAACGGAATGGCGTTTCTGTCGGGTGAAGCGAGGCAGTATCGCTCGGGCGATCGGCTTGAAACCTTCGCGTGGTAGTTCCCGCTGCAAGTCGCGATACAGATTTTGCGAAAGACTGAACGATGCTTGGCAAACTGATGTTGCCCGAAATCCGCGAATTGATCGAAGCTCGCGACGGACAGACGCTGAGCGAAGTCCTCGATATGTGGCAGCCAGCGGACATCGCCGAGCTGTTTGCCGACCTGAACGATGATGACGAGCGGTCCGCTTTTCAATTGCTGCACGGGCCACAGCGGACGTTGATCTTCGAATATCTCGATCGTCTGACACAACACAAGTTGCTGGAGAGCCTGGAACCGACCGACGCAGGGGCTCTTTTCAACGATATGGCCGCCGATGATCGAACGGCACTGCTCGAAGAATTCGATGCTGCTGATCGCGAGAAACACCTGCAAACCCTTTCAGCACACGAGCAAGTGATCGCTCGTTCTCTGCTGGAGTATCCCGATGACAGCGTCGGTCGACTGATGTCCCCTGATTTTATTGCCGTCCGTTCAAACTGGACGGTAGAACATGTGCTCGATCACGTACGACGACACGGCCATGACAGCGAGACGCTGAATGTCGTCTACGTCGTCGACCACGACTTGCGACTGATCGACGACCTGCGAATTCGTCAAATCCTCCTGGCACCGCTTCACACGACAATCGAACGTTTAAGAGACGAGCACTTTATTGCTCTCAAAGCGACCGACCTGAAGCGATCGGCGATCGAAGTGTTTCGCCGTTACGACCGTACAGCGTTGCCAGTCGTCAACGAACACAACAAGCTGGTCGGTATCGTTACGATTGACGACGTTCTGGACGTGGCCGAACAGGCAGCGACGGAAGATGCCCAGAAATTCGGGGGTCTCGAAGCATTAAGCGAACCCTATGCGACGACCCCGTTGCTGACGATGGTTCAAAAGCGGGCGACGTGGCTGGTCATATTGTTCCTCGGCGAAATGCTCACCGCGACCGCGATGGGCTACTTTGAAAAAGAAATCGCCAAGGCAGTCGTATTGGCTCTCTTCGTCCCATTGATCATTTCCAGCGGCGGCAATTCGGGGTCACAAGCGGCAACGCTGATTGTCCGTGCCCTTGCGTTGGGCGAAATCAAGCTGCGGGAATGGAAACGCGTCTTCCGACGAGAATTGTTGTCGGGAGCGATTCTGGGACTGATACTCGGTACCA
>JANXOO010000498.1 GCA_025353525.1 Schlesneria sp.
ATTGGGTCCAGGAGATGCACATCGACGGGTTCCGGTTTGATCTGGCGGCGGCCTTGGCGCGTGAGTTACACGATGTCGATAAACTGGGCGCATTCTTTGACATCATTCATCAGGACCCGGTTCTGTCGCAGGTCAAGTTGATTGCCGAACCGTGGGATGTCGGGCCTGGCGGGTATCAGGTGGGGAATTTCCCTGTCTTGTGGACAGAATGGAACGGCAAGTATCGCGATTGTGTCCGCAAATTCTGGCGTGGTGACGGACATACGGCCAGCGAGTTCGCGACGCGCCTGTGTGGCAGCAGCGATCTGTACGAGCCGACGGGTCGGCGTCCGTACGCCAGTATCAATTTCGTCACGTCGCACGACGGCTTTTCATTAAGCGATCTGGTCAGTTACAACCACAAACACAACGACGCCAACGGCGAAAACAATGGCGACGGCGACAATCACAACATCAGCTGGAACTGTGGTGCTGAAGGTGTGACAGACGACCCGCTGGTGATCGAGCGACGCGAACGCCAGAAACGCAATTTCATTGCGACACTGTTGATCTCGCAAGGGGTCGCGATGCTGCGCAGCGGCGACGAATTCAGTCAGTCGCAGGGTGGCAATAACAACGTCTACTGCCAGGACAATCCCACCACATGGCTGAAGTGGAAGCTGACCGAAAGCGAAGAACGGTTGCTGGAGTTCACGAAACGGACCATTCAGTTATGGAAAGACCAGCCGGTCCTGCAACGCCGAAAATTCTTTCAGGGTCGCATGATTCGCGGCGAGATGATTCGCGATGTGTTGTGGTTGACTCCGCTCGGCGAACAGATGACCGACGCCGACTGGAACAAGCATTACACGCGTTGCCTGGGAATGCGTCTCGAAGGCCAGATGGATGACGAGATCGACGAACGGGGCCGCCGCATTACGGGCGATACGCTGCTGGTCCTGTTCAATTCTCACGACGGTCCGATTGAGTTCCTGATGCCGTCTCACGCCGAAACAGAATACTGGCAACCGCTGCTCGATACGTCGAGCGACGATTTGTTACGGCGGGTCCTGATGCACGAACCATACCCGCTGCAAGCACATTCCCTCGCTGTGTTAAAACTGGGAGGTGTCAAACGCGGTCTGCTCGGTCGGAGCAAACGCGGTCCCGGAGCGATTCCCGGCAACGCACCCGACGAATCGAACAACGCAAAACGCTCGCAAGTTAAATAACTCGATATCCGGAAAACGAGCTATTCGTGAAGGCGGATGCGAAAAGGTCTGATTGGCCACTCTACTGACCGCCATCAGGCATCCGCCGTTAACCGCCTGCAATTTGCGTCCACAACGGGGGGCCCAGGATCAGCAGGCCAACGATGATCGCCGTCAGGCTGATGATCAGGACGGCTGCTGCGGATGTGTCTTTGGCTACCTTTGCGCGTTCGTGCCAGTCGGGCGAGAGCAGATCGACAATGGCTTCAACCGCGGTATTAATCGTCTCGGCTGCGAGGACCGCTCCAATGGTCAGCACCAGAACACTCAGTTGCAGCCATTCGAGTCGCAGGAACGCGGCCGCTGCAAGAACCAGAAATCCGACAATGGAGTGGATTCTGGCATTGCGCTGCGTCCGAAATGTCATCACAAGACCCGACCATGCATAGGTGAGGCTCTGCAAAAATCCGGGCTGCTTCACGATGAACTCTCCCTTCAAAACGTTCCGTTCGGTACTCAGCCCGGGCGGATGGTCCGTCTTTCCTCGCAATCCTGACACGGCATCACGACTCGAACCGGCACACTCATCGGATCATCGACAAAACGGTAACTGCCCGACAACATCAACGTGCCATACGACAACATCTCGTTCTGTATCCATCCCCGTCGTCACGTCAGAACAAGTTCAAAATTCCCTGAAATCGAATCAGGGTCGTCATTTCGATTGAGAGTTGTTCGTGAAAGGCCCATCACCGATCGGCGAACGAGTGAAGGCCCGGCCGCTTTCGGCCGAGCCTTCACTTATTTAACGAGATCCCAAAACATCCTCTATTCGTCGGTCGGCAAAGGAACGTCGGCGTATTCGGACGCTGGCGTTTCTTCAGTGAGCAACGCTGACCGGTGTTCCGTGTTATTCAGAATTACCCGGGTCGCTGTACGACCATCGAGAATGCTACGAGCCGCGTGTCGAATGTCGTCGTCACTCAGTCGTCGAAGGTTCCCCAGTTCCGCCAACGGCTTCATCATGCGTGCCACCTTGGCAACTGAAGTTTCCATCAGTCCGATCTCCACAAGATCGTGACGAAGTGATCCGAGCGACTGAATTTGTACGCCGATTTCTTCCCGGAATCCGCTGAGCAATTCCAGAGTCTGGATCGCATCGGCGACGATTTTCGATTGCCCGGCGAGCCTGGTCTGCATCTTCACCATGCCGTCCAGGTTTTTCTCGGACAATGCGACCTTCAATTCGTCACCGGTCAGTTTCTCGTGCAACTTCAGCATGCCGTCCAGATTCGCTGCCGATGTCTCAAGTTTCAAATCGTCTTTGACGAGTTTGCCATTCAAACCGATCAATCGCTCGGCTCGTTCCGTCGCGACTTCGACTTGCTGGCCTCCTTCGGCAAGGCGACGTTGCAAACTGATCAGTTGGTCGGAAACAGATCTGGCGAGTTCAACATTTAGCGCGGCGGCATTCACGCCGGATTTCAGTGATGCGAGGCCGTCCAGTCCCGATCGTGCGAGATCAATGTTTTCGAGTTGCTTCTGAAGTTCGTCCGTCATATCCACCATATGTTTGAGTGAAAGTTGAGCGTGCCCGATTTCGTCGGACTGCGCGCTGGCGAGGTCTTTCAAGGCGATCATTTTGTCAAGTGATTCGAATGCCCGGTCATGCGAATCCTGTTGACCAATTATGGAAATTTCAAGCGACTGAATCAGATTGAAGACCTTGGCAGCGTCTTCGGTCGCTGCCTGTTGCTTCACCATCCTCGCTTGCAGCGAATCGACACCTGAAATGGCCTTAGAGACGGCATCGTTGTTGGCGGCGACGTCGATCAGTTCTCCGCGAAGTCCGCGAATTGCCTGCAGGGCGAGCCGCGCATCGGCGACCTGTCCCTGTTGAGCGCGAAGACTCGACAGCAAGCTGTTGGCTTCCCAGACGTTGTCACTTGTCGCGGCCAGCTCCTGCATTCGCAGTTCGACCGCCGCGAGGCTCAGCTTCAGATTCGACAATTCCGTCACCATTGGACGTGCCACGAAGAAATGCAATCCTGCAAATCCGATGGTCACACCCATAAACAGCATCAGCCAGGTTTGTTTGAGCTGTTCTGCCAATTGATTTTCGATCGTTCGCGTTCTTGAATGTTCAGTCGTAAACATGAAACCGTCCTCCCGAATCCAGTCGTGACGAAAAGATTCCGATTGGTTGAAGTCGTCCTGTGCCCAAAAATCGTAAAGCGAGATACTTCGATCCGTTTGCTAATACCCGTCTGATGCCGGGCCGTCTGACGCAGATCGATGTTCATTGGCGATCTGCTAAAACAGGTCAGCAATCGATGCCGGATTGAATTTCGCAATCAGTCATAAAACGTTCCCGCTTGAGCTTTGTGAGCCACTGGTGGCGGGAAATCGATGACTCGTTAATTGTTATCGCCATGCAGATTCGGCAAACTTTGCCGTTTGACGAAGAGTTATCATGCGGATGCCGGGGATCACGGGAAATGAATCGGTTGTATCGGTTGCGATTGCTATCACAGGAAGTCGTGACAAAAGCATCATCCCGGACCGCGAACAGAATAAACGGCGGCAAAATCAGACTCGAATCGGTCATTTGCTTGTAAACTGACGCCGGGTCACCGGAAATCCATTTCAGGCAGACGAGTCAATTCATGTTGTATGAAAACTGCAATGAAGAAGATGATGACGACGATGATGACGACGGATACATTCCTTGTCCGCATTGCGGCGAAACCATGCTTGAGGCCGCTGATTACTGTCCTGCTTGTGATTGCTGGATAACTTCGGAAGAATTGCCGGCGAAACGACATTCGTGGTGGATTGTGCTGGTCGTCCTGGCACTTGTCGCGGCGTTTGCGATGTCTGCTTTAAGAGTCTGAAGAAAGAGTGCGTTGATGCACGTTTTGGTAACCGGCGGCGGCGGCTTCCTCGGACAGGCGATCGTCAGGCGACTGCTCGCACGCGGCGATCAGGTCAAGGCATTGCAGCGAAGCAAGGCGCCGGACCTGGTGTCGCTCGGTGTCGAATGCATTTCCGGTGATATTTCTGACGCTGTCGCCGTGAATCGGGCTGTATCCGGTTGCGAAGCGGTGTTCCACGTTGCCGCCAGAGCAGGCGTTTGGGGCTCGTACGATGAATTTCACCGTGCGAACGTGACGGGTACCGAAAACGTCGTGTCCGCCTGCCAGGCCTTTGGGATCAGAAAACTGATCTACACCAGTTCTCCGAGTGTCGTGTTCGACGGACGCGATGAATCCGGAATCGACGAATCGGTGCCGTATCCGACACGCTATTTGACGCATTATCCGCTGACGAAAGCCATTGCCGAAAGGATCGTACTGACCGCCAATGGACCGAAGCTGGCAACCGTGTCGCTCCGTCCGCATCTGATTTGGGGACCGGGGGACAACCACCTTGTTCCCCGGCTGATCCAGCGAGCGCGTCAGAACAAACTGCGACGCGTCGGACCGGGGACGAATCTCGTCGACGCGACGTATATCGACAACGCGGCAGAAGCACATTTGCTGGCTTCGAATGCGCTGGACATCGGCTCAACAGTTGCGGGTAAGGCGTACTTCGTATCGAATGGTGAACCCGTTCCGCTTTGGAATCTGATCGATCGACTGCTGGCGTGTGCAGATATTCCGCCGATCCGCCGCACAATCCCGGCGACGACCGCTTACAATCTGGGGTGGTTGTTTGAAGTGATTTACAAACTGGCCGGTCGGCGCGGCGAACCACCGATGACACGTTTCGTGGCCCGGCAACTTTCGACATCGCACTGGTATTCACTCGACGCCGCTCGCAGGGATTTTGGGTATGTCCCGAGAATCAGTATCGAGGAAGGATTAAAACGACTTGCCGTGTCCCTGCGATAAGGCGACCGGCAGCAATGGAAATACCGGTTGCTGAGTGACGTGGAACGGCAGAGAATCAGAATCGTGCAGGAGCAAAAAAACTGAGCCTTAAGCGCCGAACCCGATTATCACGCGGGTTTCGCCTGTGGAGTGGTTCCTCCGGATCCCTTTCCTTCAAACGGGATTGTGGCTGACTCTTCAAGCCACGCTTTGATCGTCGATGTGACCGCGTGCAGATCTGCGAGTTCGGCCGGCATCGGTTCCCCGACAGCGGTCAGTCCTGCAAACGCAGGTTGTGCTTTTGCCGCAGGTCGACGACGAAGCGCGACCACTGCGATGATCAATGCGACAAAGCCCGCAATTCCCAGTGATGATCCTCTGAGAATGGACATAAAATCGTTTCCAAACGGAGCCGCTGCCATGGCACCACCGTTGACCGCAACCGCATCAGCGGCGGTGTCGGCGCCTGGACTTTTCCCGATCGTGACTTGAATCTGGTCGCGACCATCCTTGAATCCGACCGCGTTTTTAACGAGTTCCTGAGCTTCGGCCTGGGAAATACCGAGCGCTTCTTCCAGTGGTGCATCGGCGGCCCCCTGCGGTGGAATCAGCATGACGGCGACAGTCAGGCGATCAATCGTTCCCTGCTGTTCTTCTTTTGAACGATTGACTTTGGAAACTGCATATTCACTCTCGATCGTTTCGTCGTTTTTGTTGGGACCCGCTGCGGTCGCCGTGGCAGCCGGTGCAGGCTGGATATTGGCGGTGGCACCTGTGACCCCTCGTCCACTGGCGACTGCTGTTGTTTTCGAGGAAACGACCGATTCCCGCAGGACCACTTTTCCTTCGGGATCGTATTTTTCGCTCGTCTCTTTCAGGTGACGAAAACTCATTTCTGCGGTCACTCGAACAACGGCGCGACCGGGGCCCAGCAACCGGGCCAGAATTTCCTGAGCGTTTTCGGCCAAATGTGATTCGACTTCGCGCTGATATGTCAGTTGGTCATTCGACGCCATCCCGCCACGGGGATCCCGTTTTTCAGACAGAACGTGTCCATCAGTATCGATCACCGACACGTTTTCGGCGGTCAGACCTTTCACGCTTCCCGATATCAACATCACGATTCCGGCCGTTGCACTGCGACTGAGCGACATACCCGGTTTCGTTTTGATCATCACGCTGGCGGTGACGGGCTTTTCTTCGCGAACGAATGGAGTCGGTTCGGATTGCTGGATATGGACACGGGCCTGAGCCACAGGTTCGAGTTGCATGATGGTTCGAGCCAGCTCTCCCTGAATTGCACGAACGTAGTTCATGTTCTGGACGAATGGAGTGGCTCCCATCGACATCGTGTCGAAGAGTTCGTAGCCCTTCCCGGCACCCTGAGGCAGTCCTGCCACCGTCAGATTCATTCGAATATTGTGAACTTTTTCCGTTGGAACGAGGATGGTCGTGCCGTCTGCCGTCAATTTGTACGTGGTACGGTCGGAATCGAGTTTCTGAACGATGGCAGCAGCGTCTTCGGTCTGCAATTTGGAATACAGAACGGCGTATTGGGTTTGCGAAGACCAATAGCCGACCCCCGACACCAGGAACAGGAATGCAGCCGCAATTCCGCCATAAACGGTTTTCATGCCGCTGCTGAGGTTCGACCAGAATTGCTGGAATTGAGCGAGCATCGTCGTAGTTCCGTTCAAACGTCGGTTTTACTCAAATGTGCCTGATGCCTACCCGTGGGGCAATTTGTCAGGCTGAATGATCTTTTGTGGAACGCGGAATTGCTTTTCACGGGAGATTCAGGGCGGTGTTGCTTCCCAAATGCTCCCCGGTCGATCAAGTGGTCGCACACCTTCAGTATCTGTATCGGTTGCAGTGGCTTTAACGATTGAGCCGATTGTGCGGGCGGGGG
>JANXOO010000517.1 GCA_025353525.1 Schlesneria sp.
CCCCTCCTTGTTGGACAAATGAATCACCTTGAACTTGCCGCCATTGTCTGTAATTGCCTAGCAACCGCCGACTGCTTTGGTGCCGCTGACCGGCTGAAAGTACAGTCGGATTCCCGCTGTTGGCCGTCCGTCCAGTTTCACCGTGCCCGTTGCCTGAACCAGCTTTTCCTGTCGCGCACTGCTACCACCACATCCGATGTAAAATACACATACGAAACAAGCGATGAACGATTTTATTTTAATTCTGCTCAATCCTCCGATTCGCCAATCCTGCAGAGCGATAAAAAATCTGATCGACATGATAACGTCTCCACTTTTCTATTTTCAAAAATAGACCAATTGCAATCTCACAAACATGCAACAGAAGCATGTTCATTAAATGAGCATGTAGTAATGCGATATCGCATCGAGCCTTGATGACTGTTGTATTCTTACAGTCGCATTTGTTGTGCCGATCACGTCAAGTGTCGCCTCAGCAGACGAGGAAGTGCGCGTTCAGAATCGCGGGATCCAGATCGCAAGTCCTTCAATCGCCAGCCATTCCTGATCAACGCGTACATGTTCGACGTGCGATGTCAGGCCCGATGGCCACCTGATCTCAACGCGGTCAACAGATTCGATCGAACCGACTCCGATGCGTAAAATACGCTCGTTGCTGCTCTCATATCCATCGCCAGCAGTGACTTGCAAACATCGTTTGTCGCCATCTATTGCGGTGATCCGAACTTTGGCTCCGATCGCGTCCCGGTTGCTTTGTGTGCCGATCAGTCTGATGCTCAGTGAACGATTGGTTACCTGTGACCGGTTCTCGCCCAATAGTGGTGGTTCTTCCAGGTCGGTGGCGACAAAGTCGATTTTTCCGTCGCGATTCCAGTCGAGCGTTGCCATACCGCGTCCTAATCGCATTTTGTCGAAAAGGTCGCCTGCTCCCGATGCAAAAACTTCTGCGAACGTGCCGTCGGGACGTCCCGAGAATAGCTGCAGCTTCATTCGAAATGACTGATCTATGAATTCGTCAATATGCCCGTTGGCGAATACAAGGTCGTACGTGCCATTGTTGTCAGCATCCAGAAACTGGGCTCCAAATCCCAGATGATCGAAGCCGGGATGACGCAATCCGGCCGCCTGAGTCTGGTCGCGAAAAAAACCTCCCGGTTGTGAGAGATAGAGAGTATTCGATTCCTGAGCAAAATTTGTCACAAACAGGTCCGGAACTTCATCACGATTGATATCGGCACAGGCGACACCCATGCAGGCTTGTGCATGGCCGAATTGATCCAACGCAACACCGCGAAGCACCGCCTCGTTCCGAAAATGAAGCGGTTTGTCCGGGCACGACGGGTCATTGATCAACAGGTAATTGGCCGCCATATCGTTCGCCACGAAAACGTCGGGACGGTCGTCACCGTTGAAATCGGCAATAACAATTCCAAGTCCCATTCCCTGGGGGAGATCAAGTCCACATTCGACTTGTCGTTCGAGAAACTGTCCGTCGCCTTGATTGATGCAGACAGTATCTGTCGCCGGATCGAAAACCGTCGGGCGACAAACTGCGCGGCGACCATGCGTGTCGGTACAATATCCGGTCAGCAAGTCCTGCCCCTGGACATAGTTCACATCGAAAAGTTCCGGCAGCCCATCTCCGTTCAGGTCAGCGATTGCACAACTGACCGTCCATAAAGCCTGTGTCAGGCCAGCGCTGTCGGTGGCATCTGCAAAGGTTCCGTCTCCGTTGTTGTGGTAGAGCCGGTTTCGACCCAGATTGGCAACATAGACGTCGGGAAATCCGTCATTATCGATGTCGCCCGCCGCGACACCGTGCGAATACGCCGTTTCATGTATTCCGGACGAGCCGGTCACATTGACGAACCGCGTGCCGCATTCGTTTCGGTACAAACAATCCGAAGGACCGTGGGAAGTATCTGTCGGAGTCGTATTTCCCTGTGGAAAATACAAATCAGGCCAACCGTCGCCATCGAAATCCAGGACAGCAACGCCAGCTCCCATCGATTCAAAGATTTTGCGTCCTTCTTTTGCCTGCAACGAATTGACGAACCGAAATTCAAGTCCGACTTCTTCTGAACGATCTTTAAACCGGATCTGTGAGATGGAATCGTTTGCTATTGGCGAATGGGTACTGTCAGGCGATTCCGGTTCCCGCCAGACGGGAAGCGGGAATTTTTCCCAGTCGAAGTCGCGCCCTGGCAGACTGCCGGGGGTTGTGCGAGGTAGTCCGGGTTCTAATTGCCGTTCGAGGCGATGTTTGATTTCTGACAGTACAAGTCGATTGTTTCCGGCGGATCGTTCCTCAACAGAACACCAACCCCACGCTTCCCACAAACGACCTGTTGATTCCAACTCTTCAATCAGCGGCACAACGAATTCGCCCGCTCGCGGTTCGCTCATCCGAACATTGAAGTCGATGACGCGTTGCAACCGATGTGCCCGTTCTGAAAAAGCGTTGCCCAGTTCCACCTCTTTCATCGATTTCAACAGTTGACCGAGTAGCGCGGTCGTTGAGAGTTGCTCGGGTTCCCGGACAAGTGCTTCGTGAAGACATCGAACGGCGGCACTCGTTTTGCCGGTATCGGCCAACCATATCCCCCTTGCCGACCAGACCCGGGCGTCGTCGTCCGCCAGGGCAGGCAATCGGGAATGCCAACGTGCGAATTCTTCTGGCAGGAACTTTGCATAAAGTTCACCCAACACACCGTGTACCTCGATGTTATCCGGATGGGCCCTGGAAATATCCAGCAACAATCGCTCTGCGTCGCCGAATGCATGACGGTTCAACTCGCTGATCGCGAATGCCAAGAGAGGCGCTTTGTTACCCGGATCGGCGTTCATGATCAATTCGAGCCTTGGACCATCGTCAATACTCGGTGCCACCGATGTGACCAGCAGCATTTCGCCTCGGGTGGCTTCACGCTGTTTCAGCAATTCCATAATGCAGCGAGTAGTTTCGCGCGTGTGACCCGTCACTGCTGCGATCTGAGCCTGCATCCTTAACGACGTTGCAGACACATCCGCAAATCGCTCCGAGACTTTCAGCGCACGAATCGCAGGGCGAACCTGGTTTCGGAGCATCCAGTCTCGACCCAGCCTGATTGCAAGCCGGCTGGCATCTTCCGGTTGCCAACGCGCAAATTCATCGAGCGCGTCACAGGCACGCGAGAATTGATCGCGGCGACCGGCGGCTTCTGCCAACAAACGCCACCCGCTCGCAAGTCGAGGGGCCAGTTCAGTCGCTCGCTCTGCAAATCGGACCGAATTGGCAAACTCGCCTTCGGATAGCGCAACTTCACCGCGTTCAACCATCAGTTCGGCGGATTCCGAATCCCTGAAAGCGATAAGTAATCCAAGAGTTACGACGACGAACAGCGTCGCCACAAAGAATCGATGAGGCCATTGATATCGTCGCAAATGATGGCACTCCTCATTCGACTCCACGATTCAGACAACGAAAATTCGGCGAGCACTCTGATTATTCCGCAAACTGCATTCCATTCGAATTCGTATCACCGCACACGAGTTTTCGGGTTTCAAATCAGTTTTCGTCATGTGAAGCAGTCGCCGTCGAATGACAAATACCGTTATCACCAACGCCGGTTTAATTGGCATTCAGCAGGACGTTGTCCATGAGGCCAAATTTCCAGACTCGCCTGTTTTGTTTGATTGATCGCGTGGATGCCCTCGCTCATTCTCACCTCGAGAACGAGGTCATAGATACACTAACGATATGGAAAATGCCGGTGCGTGTCAATAAATTTGAGACAGTTTTCAAAAGAATTTAGTGAGTATTGAGAAGTTTCTTGTCATTTTTGGTTGTTGTGGGATCGGTCGTTTTTAGTGATACGTCTGGGGGGTTGATCCACACGGTTTGGAGAAATTTAAAGGGGACATTCTACTTTTCTAGCCGAGGGCGACCTCTTGGCCGCATTGAGGATTCAAGGTCGAGTTGGTTTGCAGCCTGCTGTTGCCATTCTATCCCTCCGAACGGCGTTCCTCGTGCGACGCTTTTACGAAGCGATGCAAGTTCGGCTTCGGTTTCGACGCTGTTGACATATTGAGTCCAGTTCGGCGATTTCGGGACGG
>JANXOO010000537.1 GCA_025353525.1 Schlesneria sp.
GGCGCATAAACAATTGTCGCAAGTTGTTGACATGCCAGTGGATTTCTTCAAGGCGAATCGTCGAAAGAGGAAGTGAACCACAGGGCACAGAGAAGACAAGCTGGAAAAGGCGAATCCGCACCATGGGAGGGCGAGGCTCCGACCGAGCCGCCACGTCGCTGCGTCTCCCCACATGACAATTACCAATAACGAATTCCTCATCCCGAAACAAACGCCCACTCCAACACAAAGAACATGAATTAAAGAGTGAACCACAAGGCACAGCGAAGACAAGATAGAAATATTGACTCCCCAACAAATGCCATGCACGAACGTAGAAACGAGAAACCCCGGTCAGTCTCCCGGAATGCCCTCTTAACGTGCCTCTTCCCCTTCCTTCTCTGTGCCTCGGCGTCTCTGTGGTAAAAAATCTTCGCATTTCTCTGCAGCATATCGCAGAGCGATTCAGTCAGTTTCAGCTAAAATGATTCCGACAGTAGATGATGCGCCGGTCCTAAGAGTTGCGGCACCAGGTCATTGCCGTTGTCCGTTGCCACCGTCCCGCCCGGGACTCCCCAACGTCGAAGGGTCGGACGCTGAATACCCGCCATGGACCATCCGTCGTGTCATCCATGTTTCGAATCCGAGGCTGGCAAGAAAGACATAGATCAGCATCCACCAGTATTCTGATCTCGATTGTTCGGCAAACATGTTCCGACGCAATTCCGGAAGATCGGCGACGATTTTCAGCCGCTCGTGTCCTTCCAGTAAGACTCGTTGATCGTCCGAAAGTGGTGTCACGTCAGATTCGCTTCGGTCGAAATTGACCGCAAAGTATTCAGGCCGGTTCGCCTCGTTGGGTTTGGCAATTTTTCGAACAAATTGATAGACGCCTGGCAAGGTTGTGGACTTTAGCCGAACCGTCGGCTGAAACGAATCATTGATCCGCTCCGCCAGCAGCACCCGATTGGCCGGATCCAGAAACTGGTATTCGGCGACATTCAATTCGGCAGGCACGTTCAGGATCAGCGGCGAGCCGACATCCACATTTCGTGACGCAGCCGGAGTTGCCAGCGAAAAGAGCAATTCGTGAACAAATGGGACATAGTCCTGCTTGGCAGGCAGCGTATTCCAGTCGGCATCTAGCGAGGACGTCAACACGGCAACAACGCCACGTCCGAACCTCCGCGAAACGAGCAGCGGGTCACCCGATGTCAGCTTCGCCTCGACGATAGCCGTTCCGATCATCGGAACGTCAGCGGACGATTCCGAACCAACGACTGCATCGAAGTCGTTTCGCCCCGAATGATCGTCCATCGGCGGCGTCCGCCGGTTCTTTTCGGCCCCCGCATCCGGAACAGTCACTTTCCACCAGCGGGACCACCGGGCGTCGCCGAGCGTTCCGCCCCGATCCACTCGAAACGGTTGCAACCAGGGAAGCTCAAGGCTGTTTCCCGCCACGCGAACGCCTCGCGACTCCTGCCCCTCTTCCGTTCCGATGGAATCGAGCCGACAGGGGAATAATCCGGTCCCTGATGCATAAAGCGTCTCGCGATAGTGCCCTTTGTCGACGCGGTCACCCAATCCAAACAATACGCCATGACCGCTTGACGCAAAGTGTTTTAAACGTTCAATCGCAGACTCGTTCAGTGTCGCCACGTTGGCAACAACGGCAATCGACATTTTCCTCAGACGCTCGACGGTCAATTCTTCAGGCAAAATCACACTTGCCTCGATCCAGGAATGTTCGTCGCCCGCCGCTTGCAACGCGGCGTTCAGGAAAAACGTCTCGCATTTCGTGGGGTCGGGCTTTCGGTCTCCGTCGATCAGCAGGATCGGCAGCGACTCGGTCACGGTCACAACCGCATCGGCCCGATTATCACCCGGCAATGCATCGTCATCGAGAACCAGACTGACCAGGTGCGAGCCCGGTGTTTCGAATCGATATTCAAAGTCGACAGTCGTTTCGCCATTGGGCTGAAGTTTGATTTGAACCGTCTGATCGGACAATCGCTGTCGATCAATTTCAAGAAAGACCTTGCGTGAGAGTGGTGCGTCTCCCCCGGAATACCGGACTTTGGTCCCGATTTTGACGGGGACACCGGCGATGACGAGTTCTCTGGAAAGCTGCAGACGTTCGATTGCAAAATTCGAGGCATGATCGAGTTCCCCTGCAGCGGCATCGATGACCCAGACGCGCGGCGGAATCGGGGATTGACTGCGAACATCGTCAAATCGAGCCCACAACGAAGGATCGTCCGATTTCCAACTGAGGGCTTGCATGTCCGTCAGGACCACAACTTCGCGTTGCAGATTCGTTCCGGTGGTCAGCAGTTGCACTCCTTTTTGAACGGCGGCCGCGAGGTTCGCGGTACCGGCAGGACGGGGCAAGTCGTTCAGTCCTTCGCGAACGCGCCAGGGATCCCGCGTTGCCTCGGGCCAGACGACGAACGGCTGCTCGCGAGCATCGACAAGCTGGACTGTATCGCCCGGAAGCAGGTCACCCAGAAAATCGCGAGCAAGCTGCAATGAACGGGCACGCGGGGTCATTCCCTTTCCCTCCCGATCCATACTGTATGAACCATCGACAATCAAAACGACATCGCGCGGTTGCGTCGAGACGAAGCCACCCAGCCACGTGCTGTCGACCCACGGTCGAGCCAGAGCAATCGCCACGAGTGCCACCAGTCCCATGCGCACGAACAGCAGCAACAGTTCTTCGAGCCGGATCTTTCGTTTGGCGCTGGGGTCGAGTTCCAGAAACTGCATCGCTCCCCATTCGACGAGGTCGTACTTTTTCCGGCTCAAAAGATGAGCGATCACGGGCAGCAGGATCCCACCCAGCCCAGCCAGCATCCAGGGATTCAAAAAGGCATTCAGCACAATCAGGCTTTGAAAACAGTCGACGACCAGTCAAACGTCAGATGCTGTCAGGATTACAAACAGAGCCCCTGATTGCCAGCCCACAAATTCTGATTGCATGGAACGTTGTAGAACCAGACCAGACCAGACCAGACCAATTCATGAAAGGACGATTTTAACCACAGATGAACCACGGTTCGGGACCACGTGTCGGTGCAGAACAGACGAACGCGCGCCCAGGCCGATCACAAAACGCCGTTGTCCGGCTCTTTTTCGTATTTTCGTCCTCTCCTTT
>JANXOO010000546.1 GCA_025353525.1 Schlesneria sp.
GTGTTTTCGATCGACGCCGTCAGTGGCACCGAACGGGATTCATGCGAGACCGCGCGGCCAATGAACGACACTGTCGCTTCCAGAGTCTGACCTGGCAGAGCCTCGGTCTGAACTGAAATCGCCTGACCGGCAGAAATCGAAAGGGCTGACCAGTCCCGTTCGCGTATATCGGCTTGTACCCATAACTGCGATGTATCGGCCAATTGAAACAATCCCTCTGACGCCTGGACACGCTCTTTCGGAGCCATCAGCACTTCTTCGACGGTTGACTCGAATGGCGCTTTCACCGGCCAGGTGCAGGTCGAATCGTCTGCTCCCAAATCCGGCGACGCCTCGTTTGGTTCGTTGACCAGATTGCGAAGCCGTTGTTTTGTCACTGCCAGTCTTCGTTCGGCGTCCTTCATTGAAGATTCTGCCGTCAAATGTTTTTGCTTCACGTCGAACGTCGCCTGCTCGCACGCGGCCAGATAGTCAGCCGCTGCGGTATCGCGAGCCGTGCGGATTTCGCGAACGGACTTGGCGCTGATCGCGTTCGGGGCGCCCTCAAGGATGAGTGCCGTTTTGGAAAACTGTTCCCCGGTCAGTCGCATTTGAGAATAGACCGACACGATCTGATGGCGATAGTCACCTAGTACTTTGTCTGCAAAGTCCTTTTCCAGCCGAGAAATGTCTTGCGGCCGCTTGAGTCGGGCGATCAGTTCGTCAAGATTCTCCTGAATCGAATGCCACCACGCATGAACGTTAACTGCAAGTTGCAGATCGGTTTCTCGCAACAGAACATCAGCGCGACGTTCGCCCAGTTCAGGGCTTTCAACGATGGCCATTACCTGACCTTCTGTGACGCGGTCGCCAACTTTGACTTCAATGCGCCGGATCAAACCGTCGAAAGGCGATTTGACCTGAACGTGCCGAGCCGCGTTGTATTCGATGTGGCCTGGTACAATCCGCCGCGATTGAAGTGGTCGCATTGATGCGAGCTCGATCCTGATCCCGGCGGCTGCGAATTTTTCGGCGCTCAGCACCACCCGTTCTTTCGCCTCGAAGCTTGCCTCGACTTTGTGGGTCTCACCTTTGGCGAACGGGTTCCAAAGCGGGAAACTCACGGCAGCAGCAGCGGCGGCACCCAGGCAGCAAACGGTAAGAAACTTGAGCGTCATTTGAGATGCTTGAACTCGCCATATAAGATCCCCGGTCACAATGGCCGACTATTTTTCGTCGTCATCATCATCTTCATCGAAGTCGTCATCATCATCCCCGTCAACGGGGCCTACGTCCATCCCGTCGTACGAACTGATGCCGATTTCTTTCGCGAGAGCGGCCAGTTCCTGATTGCGTTGAAAGAGCGTATCGGGAGTATGAACTTCGATTTTCTCGACTTGCAGCGTCAATGCATCGTCGGGTTCATCGCCGTCCGCGATTTCCACGAATTGATATCCCTTTGTGACAAGGCGGCGCGAACACTCTTCAAGTTTATCGCGGTCGTCATCGGCAAAGAAATATCCCCATACCATATCGCCCGTCATGTCCCAATCGGTCTGCTCGGCAATCGCTTCGAACATTTCGATCAATTCGGACTTGGGAATCATCGGCGGCCTCATTTCGATTGTGAGGAGAACAAGCTCAAAACGCGGCCGGATTCTAGGTGCGCCCCTTCGGCACAGCAATTCACACGGTGCAATTCATTCAAAGCAATACGAACAAAACGTATCCCGTCGCCTTTGAGCTGATTGCGGCTTTTCGCAGTAAGGACCGGCGCATCATCTACTGTCGGAACCATTTTAGCTGAAACTGACTGAATCGCTCTGCGATATGCTCCAGAGAAATGCGAAGATTTTTACCACAAGACGCCGAGGCACAGAGAAGGAAAGAGACGTGGCACGTTGCCAAGGCGATCCGAGAGACTGACCGGGGTTTCTCGTTTCTTCGTTCGTGCATGGCATTTATTGGGGAGTCATTTTTTCTATCTTGTCTTCTGTGTGTCTTGGTGCCTGTGGTTCACTCTTTAATTCGTGTTCTTTGTGTTGATGTGGGCGTTTGTTTCGGGATGAGGAATTCGTTATTGGTCTTTGTCATGTGGCCAGACGC
>JANXOO010000561.1 GCA_025353525.1 Schlesneria sp.
AATCTCTTCGAATTTGTCGCAGGTTTGCTGATAGGCCGCATTATTGACCAGGATGTCCAACTTCCCGAAATGCGTCACGACTGATTTTATAGCCGAATCACAGAATTTGCGGTCCGTCACGTCTCCTGGTATGAGAAGAGCCGAACGCCCTTCGCTTTCGACCGCGCGCTGTGTGGTTTCCGCATCCGACTGCTCAGCAGCCAGGTAAATGATGGCCACATCGGCGCCTTCACGTGCAAAGAGCACGGCCACAGATCGGCCGATTCCCGAATCGCCACCGGATATTAGCGCGACACGGCCCGCGAGTTTCTCGGACCCCCGGTAGGCCTTCCCTTCGTATTGTGGCGGTGGCGTCATTTCGGAATCCAACCCTGGCTTCCTTTGTGTTTGCGCGGGCAAGGGCGACTTCGGTCGGCCAGTGGTAGTCATGAACTTATCTCCTCGGACGCAATTCGAAAGAGTTTGAAAATCCAACAACGCGTGGAGTAACTTCCGCAACGGGAATCCCCGCGCTGCCATACGCGTCATCTCGCTACCAATCGCCTAGGGTTTCAAAACAACCTTGATGCAACCGTCTTTTTTATCTCGGAAGTTCTTGTACGCCTCAGGGGCGTCACTCAATTTCACGCGGTGGGTGATGACGAGCGAAGGATCGATGATGTCCGATTCGATTTTCTCCAGCAACGGCTTCATATATTTCTGCATATGCGTCTGGCCGGATCTCATCGTCAATCCCTTGTTCATGAAAGCGCCGAACGGAAGTTTGTCCGGAAATCCGCCATATGCTCCCGGAACGGAAACCGTGCCACCTTTGCGACAACTCATGATCGCCTCTTGGAGTACGTAACCTCGATCCGCGGTCATGTTCACGGCCGATTTGATCTTGTCGTAGACGGCGCCCACCATTCCGGCAGCGTGCGCCTCACAGCCCACCGCATCGATACATCGATCGGGGCCGCGCCCGTGAGTCATCTCTTGCAGTCGCTCATAGACATTTTCTTTTTCAAAATCGATTACTTCGGCTTTTCCAAGAGTGCGAGCCATCTCCAGCCGCACTGGGACGCGATCAATCGCGATCACCCGCTCGGCACCCAGCATCCAGCAACTTTGAATCGAAAATTGGGCGACTGGTCCGCAACCCCAGACCGCGACTGTGTCGCCCGGTTCAATCCCGCAGTTTTCAGCGGCCATGTATCCGGTGGGAAAGATGTCGGATAAAAAGAGAACCTTTTCGTCGGCGATTCCGGATTCGATTTTCAACGGTCCGATATCTGCGAATGGCACTCGCAGGTACTCGGCTTGACCGCCCGAAAAACCGCCTAGCATGTGGGAAAATCCAAAGAGGCCAGCGGGAGAATGCCCCATTGCCTTGCGAGCCATTTCCGCATTCGGATTCGAGATGTCGCAGCATGAATAGAGTTTCTTCTGACAGAAGAAACAACTGCCGCAAGAGATCGTGAAAGGAACGACGACGCGGTCGCCGGGTCTCAGATTGTGGACTCCCTTTCCGACCGCAACAACTTCTCCCATCGATTCGTGTCCGAGAATATCGCCTCGTTCCATCGTCGGGATAAATCCGTTGAGTAAGTGGAGATCCGACCCGCAGATACCACTGGCGGTTATTTTAACGATCGCGTCCCGATCATTCTCAATTTTCGGATCGGGGACGTTATCGATTCGTACATCGCCCACTCCGTGCCAGCATAACGCTTTCATCATATTTCCGTTCCAGCGGAGTGATATCATCCGCATTAGGCAGTCATGTGGCAACGAGCGAACTAATGTCGCCGCACAGCATCGAGCCGTGTAGCAAATGCTATTCCTAATGGTGAAGAAGTTGCGGTGAAACTGTCGTGCCAGTTACCCCGCATGTCACTCCGAACTCGGGCTCGCATCACGTGACAGGCGAAGGGCATAAATGAAACAAAACCAATGCCATTCGACGGTGCTAATCCGTTTTTAAACGTTCCACCGCTGCGGAATCTGCGGAGAGGCCATGCCTCCGTGCCCTTCATCCACAAATTCGGAACACGCGATCTCGGGAAAGACCTAAACGACAGATGGCCGTTCAGCCAACATGGTGGATCATCATCAGTCAGGAACGACTGAATGCAAGATATCGGTAACCGAGAAGAACTGGTCGCGATAAAAATGGATTGCACGCTTAGCCCGAACTGCGCCAGCTTCGACGACGGGCCAAGGTTAGTTTGGAAAACAT
>JANXOO010000617.1 GCA_025353525.1 Schlesneria sp.
CATGCTCATCGAATTCCGCGTCGAGAACCATCGGTCGATCTGCGCTGAGCAGACATTGACGATGGAAGCCGGACGTGTGGGCAACGCCGACGACCTACGGCCTCGCATGGTTATGGGCTATTCGGAGAAGATTTTGCCTGTTGCTGCATTGTATGGAGCAAATGCAAGCGGCAAGACCAACGTGCTGAACGGGCTGCCTTCATGCGCGATGCGGTGATTCATTCATCGAATATGTGGGAGCCCGATCAGGGAATCCCCAGATCTCAATTCGCTTGGGGATCGCGCAAGGCCGACCCTTCACTGTTTGAAGTGACTTTCCTTATCGAGGGAATTCGTTACGAGTACGGATTTTTGGTCTCAGATGAGGTCGTTCTCGAAGAGTGGCTCTATGCTTGGCCGAACGGCAAGAAGCAAGTCTGGTTTGAGCGAGACAACATGACGTTCAAATTCGGCGAAAAGCTCTCGGGCGACAACAAGTTGATTGAGGGTGTAACGAGAACAAATGCGTTGTTTGTTTCAACAGCGGTGCAGTTCAGACACGAGCAGCTTCAGGTCATTCATGGTTGGTTCAGGCGCATTAGAACGCTCAATCTTGGAGAAATGTATCCTTCTCATTTCAACGACAGAGGAATCGCTCGACTGCTTCTGGAAGAGACTCAGGCATCTTTGTTTGACGATGCAGAATTTGGCCGTCCGAATTTGAGAGAGCAATTTCGGTCGCTTCTAAGGAATGCAGATCTGGGAATTGTTGATCTAAAGGTCGATAGAACGGAACCTACTGAACTGAGACGTCCTCGGAGCCGCTTTCATTTTAAGCATGACGTTTCAGCAGACGACTCATGGTTGCCTCTAAGTCAGGAGTCAAAGGGAACTCAAACGTTGTTTCGGTCAGCGCTACCAATTCTGGAAACGATCGGGTTGGGAGGACTTCTGATTGTTGACGAATTAGAAGGGAGTCTTCATCCATCGCTGGCACGCCATATCGTTGAGCAATTCAATGATCCAAATACAAATCCCTATGGAGCGCAACTGCTTTTTACGACACACGATACCAACCTGTTAGGAACAACCGTTGGGGAACCCGCCCTGAGAAGAGACCAAGTTTGGCTGACGGAAAAAGATGAGCATGGCGTAACGGTGCTCTATCCGTTAACTGAATATCAGCCGCGAAAATCTGAGAATCTCGAACGTGGTTACATCCAAGGACGATACGGCGCGATTCCGTATCTTGGTGACCTCTCATTCGTCATGGAGTAGGCACCGATGACTAAACCGCGCCGTGATCGGCAGAAGCAGAGCGGACGAAGGCCACCTTTTCGCCGTCAAGCGCCGACGATTTTGGTTGTCTCCGAGGGATTGACAGAGAAAGAGTATCTCGACGCTTTCTGGAAAGAGTCCCATAATCCGAGGGTCACTATCGAAGTAGTAGATCAAAGCGGCACTCCGAAAACGGTTGTCGAAGTTGCGAAGCAGTTGAGTGATGACGCGATCGAGCTTGCGCAAAATGAAGGCGATGACAACATCAAATTTGATGCGGTTTGGTGCGTGTATGATGTGGACGATCATCCATATCTTCACGAAGCTCGGGAAATGGCAGCGGCGAACGGGTTCGATACGGCGATCTCGAATCCGAGTTTCGAACTCTGGTTATTATTGCATTTCAGAGACGACCCCGGATCACACCATCGAGACACGATAAGGTCGTTTCTAAAAGAACACGACCCAGAGTACGACAAGCACGTGGACTTTAATCTGTATGCCGGAGGCTGTGAGAAAGCGGTAAGCCGTGCCAAGAAACTCGACAAGATTGCGGCGCAGATCAATGATGAGGGGCGCAATCCGACTACGGGCGTTTATAAACTAACGGAACAGATTCGCGGAACATGTCCCGACATTAGTGGGGCGTGGTGGATTGGTGCGGAAGCGCAACGCAAAGAAATGTTGACCGTCGTACAAAAAGGGGATCTTGTGACGGCCAGTTGCTTTCTGCACGATTCGATGGAAATGGAAACTCGGTGGGTTTTAACTGGTCAAGTTTCAAATGACGGTCAAATCACTGGTTATCTCGAATATCCTTCGGCTGATAGAGAGTTTCGATATCAGAAATTCACTGCACGAGTCTCTCAGGACGGTAACACAATTGAGGGACGAGCAGCGTACGATGACGGTGGTGGACATGACCATCGTTGGAGCCGTACCGGTGACCCTTCGGTGCAATAACTCGCTCGCGCTTGTACCCCCGCTGTACCCCAATTCGTGCGCATGTCTTTGAAAAGGATCGCGCAGGTATTCGTCGGATTAAGCAGCGGACATCGCTACTAGATAACGACTTGCAGGTATTGTCGCGAGAGATGCCGGAAGCCACTGGTGAGGGCATTCCGGCTTTTGAATCCAGCGCGTCTGCCAGTTCCGCCACCCCGGCCCTGACAATTCAGGGGATCGACAATGATGAGGCCCAATTGTTGCCGCGTCAAGCTCCACCGTTTCCGGATCGTATTCAACTCGCAAAAATCACCTCGATTCGACCTTTTTTCGCAATCGATGCCTGTTTCCGAATATTCTTCACTATTTCCCGGTCTTGTCGTAAATACACTTGACGATTCCGATGGATTGTCGATAGCCTGAATGTTGCGGTCGAGTGAACTGAATTTAAGCGAAAATCTGCGAACCCACCCCCCGCCTTTACCAACCGGAATTTGTCGCGAGGCAAATTCACCCGCCAGAATTTGTGTAACCCCCCGGTGTTTGCCGCCAATGTTATCGTGTGGGATGTAGTTTCCACTTGATTTTTTGGCCCAGATGCCTCGTACAAGCAAACCAGGTACTAGTAGCGAACCTGTTGCGAGCGAACCCTCGTGCGAGCAAAGCTCGGGCAAGCAAACCAGGAACTTCCCCTCAGTCGATTTTTGCGGAGATTTTGAGATGTCGCGTAATTGCAATCCCGGTCATTTTGATCGCCTTGATCGTCGCGGTTTTCTTTCCATCGGCGTCCTTGCCGGAGCGGGTTTGACGTTGCCGCAACTTTTGCGATGCAATACCGCTTATGGCGACCTGAAGGACTATAAGAACTTCGAGGGAACGGCCAAGTCGATCATCCATATTTTCATGCCGGGCGGGATGGCTCATCAGGAATCGTTCGACCCCAAGCCGTTTGCACCGATCGAATATCGGGGTGAGATGGGACAAGTGGCCACAAAAATCAGTGGCGAGCTGTTCGGAGATACGCTGGGCAAGACCGCAGCGGTTGCCGACAAGCTGACGGTGATCCGCTCGATGACACACGGCGAGGCGGCTCACGAGCGTGGCACTCACAATATGTTCACAGGATACCGGCCCAGCCCGGCACTGATTTATCCTTGCATCGGTTCGGTTGTCAGTCACGAATACGGTCCCCGCAACAATTTGCCGCCGTACGTCTGCATTCCGAATTCGCCAAACGAATTCGCCGGTAGCGGATATCTCAGTTCGGCGTTTGCTCCGTTCAGTCTCGGCAGCGATCCGGCCGCCGGAGGATTCAAGGTCCGCGATCTGGATCTGCCGGGTGGAGTTGATGACAGTCGATTTGCCACTCGACGCAATGCGTTGCAAGCGGTGAATGCTCACTTTCAGAAGAAAGAGAAATCTGATGACCTCACCGCGATGGATACGTTCTATGATCGTGCCTATAGCCTGATCAGTTCGCCCGCCGCCCGCGAAGCGTTCGACATCGAAAAAGAGTCGCCCCAGATTCGCGATGAATACGGTCGCAATACCGCCGGTGCCCGAATGTTGCTTGCGCGGCGTCTCGTTCAGGCAGGTGTACGTCTCGTGAACCTCACCTACGGTGGCTGGGACATGCACACCGGCATTGTTGGTGGTTTCCGCGGCCAGATGCCTGCCTTCGATCAGGCGTTTGCAACCCTGATCAATGACCTGGATCGTACCGGCCTGTTGAAAGAAACGCTGGTGATGGTTTCATCGGAATTCGGTCGCACGCCCAAGATCAACGCTCAGGCAGGCCGCGATCACTATCCAAAAGTCTTCAGCGTTGTACTCGCCGGGGGCGGGATCAAAGGCGGATACATTCACGGGTCATCGAACTCGACAGCCTCGGAACCGGAAGAACTGGCCATGGGGCCGGAAGACCTGTTCACGACTGTTTACCACTGTATGGGGATTGTCGCAGACAAAGAACTGATGGCTCCGGGCGATCGACCGATCGAAATCGTCGACGGGGGCAAAGTGATCAAGGAACTTTTGGCTTAAGTTGACAGGCTTCAAAAGGGGGACAGGCACCAGGAAGACCTGGAGCCATACCCCGTTTTGCACAGGCCTCAGAGGACCGGTGAAATCTCCATTGTCCGTGGCTTAAAGTTGATGGAAAAAACGTTCGCGATCAAGGCCTCTGGAATCGCGTGACCCAAAATGTCAACGAAAAAAGTGAGTCTTGCGTGATGCGGCTGAACTTCCAACAACTTCGATTTTCCGGGCGATCCGGGATCCTTGCGAATCTCTTGTTGATCGTGTTTTGCGGATCGATTCCGGCGATGGGCGCCAGCCCGATTTTGTCGAATATCCTTCCGCGTGGCGCTCAGCGTGGCATCGATACCGAACTGCTGTTCAACGGACAACGTCTGGAAGACGCTGTTGAACTGATGGTCTACGAGCCGGGTGTTGAAGTCGTCGAATTTGCTGTCGTCAACGGCAATCAGGTGAAGGCCAAATTGAGGATCGCTGCCGATTGCATCCTCGGAACCAAACACGCCCGAATTCGTACGTTAAGCGGCCTTTCCGATTTGCGAACATTCCGCGTCGGCGCTCTTCCCACCGTTCAGGAAGTTGAACCTAACAGCGAATTCAAGCTGCCTCAGGTCGTTGCCAACAATGTCACCGTCGAAGGAATCATTCAGAACGAGGATGTCGATTACTTTCAGATCGACGCCAAAAAAGGGGATCGGATCAGTGCCGAAGTCGAAGGGATTCGCCTTGGCGATTTTCTGTTTGACCCGTACGTCGCGATTCTGAACGAAGCCCGGTTCGAACTTTCGACCAGCGACGATGCTGCCCTGGTCTGGCAGGACGGGATCGCTTCGATCATCGCTCCGGCAGACGGAAAGTACATGGTCCAGATTCGCGAGAGCAGCTACGGCGGCAACGGTTCCTGCTACTATCGCTGCCATATCGGAACTTATCCTCGTCCCTTCGGCATTGTCCCGGCAGGTGGAAAACCGGGACAGCATGTCGCGGTCAGGTTCCTCGGCGACATTGCAGGCGAATTTTCGCGAGAGTTCGATCTGCCTGCCAGGGCCGAATCCGACTTTGCATTGTTTGCTCAGGACGATCAAGGGATCTCGCCATCGGGGAACCGGTTCCGCGTCGTCGATCTCGAAAATTCGATCGAGCTGGAACCCAACGAAAACATTCAGCAAGCGACAAAGGCCGCAGCACCGATCGCGTTCAATGGTGTCCTCTCATCAAAAACCGATGTCGACTTTTTCGGGTTCACTGCGAAACAGGGTCAGACGCTCGAAATTCATGTCTGGGCCAGGCGACTTCGGTCAGAACTCGATTCGGTCCTGATCCTGTACAACGCTCAGGGTGGTGCCATTGCCAGCAATGACGACAACGGAGGCCCCGACAGCTTTATCCGTTTTGCAGTTCCCGCCGACGGCGAGTACTTCCTCGAAGTCCGGGATCATCTGCGGCGTGGTGGAAACGCCTTCCACTACCGGATCGAAGTCAGTCCGCTCGTCCCGGAAACCCAATTGGGGGTCAGCGAATTCGTCCAGTACGTCGAACCCAAAGTCGCGATTCCGCAGGGGAACCGATTTCCACTGTTGATCAATGCCAATCGAATTGCATTCGGCGGGGTACTCGATTTCAAAGGCCTGAATTTGCCTGTCGGAGTCACCGTCGAATCGTTCGGAATGGCGGCCGATCAGGGAGTGGCACAAGTCATACTGGCCGCAGCACCCGACGCACCAATGTCCGGGAAGTTTTCGCAGATTGTCGGGACGCTGACAGATCCGAACAATCCCAACCCGCCCGCAGGTGAAGTCCGGCTTCCGACAGTCCTTGTCCGCGGGATCAACAATATTCCGTTCTGGACCGAACCGACACATTCACTGGCGATGACGGTGATTCAGAAAGTTCCGTTCACATTACAAATTGTCGAGCCCAAAGTACCGCTGGTGCAGGGTGGTCAAATGTCGCTGAAGGTTGTCGCCACACGCGAGGGTGACTTCAAAGGCCCGATCAAAATTGAACTGATGCTGAATCCGAACGGAGTCAATTCGAGCCGTGAAATCTCGATTGCCGAAGGGCAAACCGAAGCGCTGATTTCTGCGAATGCCGCCGGGAATGCTCAGGTGAAGGAACACAAGATCGCCGTACGGGGCGAAGCAACGGTCGGCAACGGACCGGTCGGAGTCTGTTCGCCATTCGTCAGTCTGCGAGTTGCCGAGCCATACGTCAAAATGACGTACGAACAGGCGGCTGTGGAGCTGGGGGCCGATACGGAACTTGTCGTGAAACTCGAATCACCCAAAGCGTTCGAAGGCGATGCGGCGGTTCAGTTGTACGGCCTTCCGAACAAGGTGACGACGACTCCGATGACATTCAACAAGGACGCGAAGGAACTGATTTTCAAGGTCAAGGCCGAGGCTGATGCGCCACAGGGGTTGAACAAGAGTCTGTTCTGCCAGGTGATCGTGACAGAAAACGGCGAACCGGTGATTCATAATATCGGGACAGGTCAGATCCGTGTCGATAAACCGCTTCCTCCCAAGGTGGCCCCGGTGCCAGTGGTTGAAGCGGCACCCATGCCAATGCCTGCACCTGTCGTCGCGGCTGCCCCTCCAAAACGACTGACGCGGCTGGAACAATTAAGACTGGAACAGGAACAACGAGTCAAAGCTCAGACGGGAACAGCACCGGCGACAGAAGCCAAACCGGCAAGCGGACAGTAATAGCAAGAATGCAGGCCATCCTCGCTGGAGTTCAGGCTTTAGCCTGTCTTCA
>JANXOO010000623.1 GCA_025353525.1 Schlesneria sp.
CTGTTCGAGCGGATTTCGTCAGGACCGATTGCACGTCCTTTGCTTCGCCGTCAACGACGGAGCAAAACTTTGGGAACGTCAGTATACGGCAACCGGCCGCACATCGCATCACCCGAAAACATGCGTCGCGTCATCGACACCCGCCAGCGATGGACAAAGAATCTTTGCGTTGTACTCCAGTAACGACCTCGTCTGCCTCGATCTCGATGGAAATCCGGAATGGTTTCGGGGATTGACCGTCGATCATCCCAACGCGTCGAACAGCCTTGGCATGTCGTCATCTCCTGTTGTTGTCGGGACAACGCTGATTGCGCAAATCGAGAACGACAGCGAGTCACTGGCGACCGGGATTGATGTCGCGACAGGTGTCTCCCGCTGGACATCGGTTCGCCCAAAGCGAGCAAACTGGTCGTCGGCGTTGGTCTGGCCAAAACGATTTGGCGGCAACGAAGATCTGGCGGTGCTTCAATCGTCGGAAGGTGTCGCTGCGATCAGGCCGCTGACGGGTGAAGTTGTCTGGAAGTACTCCGAGGGCGCGTCAACGATTCCGTCATCAGTTGCGGCTGACGGAGTCCTGTACGCCGTATCGCACGGTATCACAGCTCTGAAACCGCCAGGTGACAGTGCAAGCATCGAACAGATCTGGCGACAGGGAAAACTTGGACCGGGGACGGGTAGCCCACTCGTCTATCGTGATCGGCTTTACTCGATCAACGGAGCAGGCGTCATCCTTGCTGCCGATTTGAAATCAGGCGACATCAAATGGCAGTTGCGAGTCCCTGGCCCTTTCAGTGGTTCGCCAGTCGTTGCCGGAGGACACCTTTTCGTCTTCAACGAAAAGGGAGAAGGTCACTGCGTGAAACTGGGTGAAGACAATGGAGAACTCGTATCCACCGGTGATCTGGGTGGCGAGGTCATTATGTGCACACCCGCAGTGTCCAACGGAGCGATCTTTGTTCGCAGCGATCAGTCGTTATGGAAAATTGCCGCCAGGTAATCGTTGTCAGGCAATCATCGCCAGGGATATTCTCCAGCTCGCGGCTAATGACGCAACATTCATTGATAACCGGATCCGGAGGATGGCACGCGGATGATGTTCGATGGATCGCGTTTCATCAGCAGCAAACCAAACCGACAACCCCTTCAAGTCATACCGCGCGACGATTATGTGGAACGTCTTTCTTGTCGGAACAGGAGGTGGCATCGGTGCCGTGCTGAGATACGGTATCTCGATGGGCCTGAAATTCGTAATCCCCGGTTACGCGGCATCGGGGACTCTTTTTGTCAACGTGGTCGGTTCGCTGGCGATCGGATATCTGCTTGGAACACCACACGATCAAAAGTCCGTCTCCGAGTCGACACGGCTGTTCGTGGCCGTGGGAATTCTCGGGGGGCTCACGACGTTTTCATCGTTAACACACGAGACGGTGACATTGGTCAGCCACCACGAGGGGAACGTCGCTGCCGGTCTGGGTCATTTGACGGCAAACGTCATACTCGGATTAGCCGCAATCTGGACAGGAGCGTGGCTGGGTCGCGGCATTGTAACGACATGATGTTTCCTGCAACCAGGGACACCGGACAGGTCACCAGTTCACGTTTGAAGTCACAGGGAGGTTCCGGGATCGAAAAGTTGGTAGAGAATTCGCAATCATGATCGTCACAAAAACCAACGCATTCAACAGAGCCTCCAACCGCTGAAGCGGGTCGGTCTTGTGAACACTGGTGCAGTGTCGATGCGCCAGGTTAGTATGAATACCAGTGCTTTTTATTTCGATGCTTTCCGACACGTCGAACACGGGAGTCCCGAAAATGACCCACTTCTTTGCTCCGGTTGGCAGTCAAGACGACTTCGAAGAGATCGGCAAGCTTGCTCCTGATTCGGTATCACGGCTGCGTATTTTTGAAGGCGAAACGATCGAGGTCAGCTTGTGGGGCGGGGTGGGTCTGCGAGTCACCGCCACTCCGGAATCGTCTGGGTGCGGCATCTGGATCTCGGAACTTCCCAAGGCCGGGGACATTCGTAAGTTCAGTGTCCAGGGAAAAAGGGCCGGAAAGTGGCGGATTCAAACCGGCGACGGCGGTTTCTTCATCGAGAATCTGTCGGTCGGCATGGACGTTATCGTCGAGTCAAGCAGGGCATCGCAGTTCGCGAGCAACATCAAACTTTCGCCAAATGGCATGTCAATCACGAATCGCAGGAAGTGGTTGACTGACGTGGAAGCCGCGATGAAGAAGGTCAAAAACAATCCTGTTGGACTGATCGTGTTGAACAACCTCAAGAAGGACGTTTTGATCAAACCGGACACAGTCGATACCACGTGCAATGCCTCGGCCAGTCCCGGCATCACAATTGTGATCACTTTCGTTGACGCCAGCATCGACTTCACGCCGTCGTTGTGCATCGGGGCCAATCCAGGGAATGCGCCGGACGAAATACTCGTCCACGAGTTCATTCATCAAGTCGAGGACAATTTCTCCGACTACAAAAATGCTCCGAACGGTGTCACCAGCGCGCCGATGGAATTCGGCGATCCCAACAACAGCAAGTACGGCTGCCCTGACTTCATGACGTTGACAATTACGAACGTCTATTCCAGCATGGCCGGACGCAAGTTGCGAAAGGATCACGTCCTATACTCGGAACTGCCGGATGTTTATAAGAACGATGCGCAAAAATACTTTCTGGAATTTCAACTGAACTTCATAAGCCTTCAAAAACGCCGAAACGCGATTTATGGCCAGTTGAAGCTCGCCACCGCGCCCTGGAACCCGTTTAGAGATCCGCCACCTCCGCCCGCAAGTCCTTGAGTCCCATCGGTTCCGGTGGTTGAGTCGAGATGTTTCGGGATGATCGCAATTGTACGCGAAGGCCTTTCCGCAATCTTACAGCGACAACGGGGAAACGTTGCTATTGCTTTTACGTTTCGGCTGACGGGACATTCACCCGCGAGTTTTGTAGGATGTTTGCTGACCCGGGACCGGCTCGGGTTTTCATGGACGACTCTGTGCAAACGGACACTTGCGAACATGCCTGCCTCCAGGGTCGGTTCCCGATGTTCGATGAGTTGCTCACTTCCAGCCGAATCGCCATTGATGGCGTCGATACGTATCTGACTTTCGACGAAAATCGGCTCGCTCGTGCCGCTTTGACGCGGTTACGATCGTCACCACGCTCAGAATTTGTCGGTTCGATCACGCTGATCCACGGTCAGGCGGGTGTCGGCAAAACTCATCTGGCCCGATGGGCGCTCGACGGGATGGCTCTCAAGCAGCCCCGGTTGAAATTTGCTTTTGCTACTGTCGAACGTCTTTGCGAATTAATGCAACAGGCGGACGAACGACAAGTGTTGGCCGAATTTCTTGAGGGATGCCGGTCGCTCGACGTACTTGTTTGCGATGATCTTGAGTGGCTCGACAAAAACCCGTTGGCCCAACCGTGGTTTGTGATGTTGATCGAAACGCTGGAAGAGGAATTGACCCGGATATTGATCCTGTCGACCAGACC
>JANXOO010000661.1 GCA_025353525.1 Schlesneria sp.
TCAGTAAATAGGCATCTTCAGGATTTTCTATGATCTGACTCCGTTGAGCCGGAACTGCTGCCGCAACCTGCTTCGCAGCCGAACCGACCGCCTCACTCGTCTTGAAGCGAATCTGAATCCGTTTTCCTACCAGTTCAGCAATCGTCGACTCCAGTCGGCTGATCGTCTCCGGTCGATCCAGACTCCTTCTTTCGACATCATAGTTCACAGGTATCAAAAACTCCAATACGTTTGGCCCAATAATTGCTAACGAAGCCGCTCGACGAACGGATGTTCCGATAATATCGTTCAGGCGGTCTGCGATGGCTGACTGCAAGTCCTTTTCGCATCCGGGTTTCCATTCAATTGCTGGCGGAGTGAGTGTTACCGTTGCCCCGGATGCTGCCTCGGTTTCGAGCGGTTCGGAAGCGGTAAGAGGCTTTGTCACGTCATTTTTTTTTTGAACGGGCTCGAGTGGCGGAGCTTTTTGTTCCGGCTGAGCGTTCTCGATGCGACGTGCTGGCGGCGGCAGCGCCGCAGACGTTGGTGCCGCCGGAGTTCCGTACAGAACAGGATTGGTGCTTCGCGGATTTGTGACACCTTGTAAGCCGACAATGCCCCCCCCCTTGATTTGACCGATCAGGTCGTCGAGTCGATCGAGATCTTCCAACAGTGAAATCCGGACCAGCGCCAGTTCAGCGATCGCACGTCCATAAGAAACCCTTTGCATTCGCGCTTTCGCCTCAGCCAGAATCAGCATCGCTGTTGAAATTGTCTGCAATCCCCATGCCGTCGACTGGCGACTTAAAACGTCACGACAATCGGAACCAACCGCAATCAGGGGAACCTCGTTTGCACCGCAGGCGATCACCATCAGATCGCGAAAGTACCCCACAAGCTGATCCGTAAATGCTTCGAGCTGAACTCCTTCGCTCAAGGCAGAATCGAGTTTCTGCAACGCATCGCCGCGTCGACGTTCGATCAGAGCACCTACCAGATTGATCAACCGGTCATCGGGAGCGGTTCCAAGTAATCGATGAACGTCGGCGGACGTGATCTGTTCCGAGCCGAATGACAGCAACTGGTCGAACAACGACTGGCTGTCGCGCATCGACCCTGCCGCGCGTCGGGCGACCAGTTCCAGGGCCGCTTCATCGACCTGAAATCCTTCGGCTTCGGCCAATTGCCGCAATCGGATCGTGATATTGTCGGTCGAAATCGTGCCAAAATCAAATCGCTGACAGCGCGACAGAATCGTGTCCGGAATTTTGTTCGACTCGGTCGTGCAAAAAATGAATTTCACCATCGCCGGAGGTTCTTCCAGCGTTTTCAAGAGCGCGTTAAACGCATCTTTCGTCAGCATGTGAACTTCGTCGATGATGTAGATCTTGTACTTTGACCGCATCGATTTGATGTTGACGTTCGCTCGAAGCGCACGGACATCATCAATGCCGCGGTTCGAGGCACCGTCGATTTCCGAGACATCGACATCCTGACCCACCGAAATTCCCCGGCACTGTTCGCATTCGTTGCACGGAACGCCGTCCCTGGCTGACGGGCAATTCAGCGCCTTGGCGAGAATTCTCGCCATCGAAGTTTTGCCAACCCCGCGAGCACCGGTAAACAGGTAAGCATGGGCAACACGCCCTTCGTGAATTGCATTACGAAGCGTTTGCGCCACCCGCTCCTGACCAACCACTTCGGTAAACGTCTGCGGTCTGAATCGTCGTGCAAGAACAGTGTAATGGGGTTCCATGGTCGTCCGCTTTGGGTTCGATGAAGGATGTCACTCGAACCGGGATGATACAGTACCCGCAGCCTGCGACGCGACCTTGCAGCAAAGTGACCTGCGATACTTGGCACTGCATGAATTGAGGCTGCGCGAACGTCGACTTCGGCGGGAGCCCGGTTAGATAGACAGCATCAGGAAATCTGGCCGACTTGAGTCGGCAAGATTTCCTTCGGGTCGGTCAACAAGAAATGACCATGTGACCTAAGCGTGAAGGAAAAGATGGCCCGCAAACTTCGAACGAAGAAAGGGCGAACCGAATACGCTCGCCGCAAAGCAATGGCCGAACCGCCCTTCGGCCAGATCAAACACTGCCGTGGCTTCCGGCAGTTTCTACTCCGCAGGATGGAGAAGATGAAAGCCGAATGGAACCTGGTGACCCTGACTCACAACTTGTTGAAATTGTTCCGGAGTGGTGCGCCTGAAACAAGCTGAAATGAGCCCCGAAGGGCGATTCCCACCCGAAAAATGACATCCGAAGGGCCGCAAAATCAATTTCACGACGCCGACTTCACGCCAGCGGCTCTACAGCAATCCGTAGGCCGAAGAAAACTTTTTCTCAACTCTATTCATCGCCATCTTACGACATGTATCAAGACAGACTCCTGGCGATTTAATTCCGATGATTGTAGAATCCGCCCGCGTGCCGATCCACATGCGGATCAACGCCGATTGCGCACGCAAATGTTCCGGTGGCAGGATGCAATAGACGGTCATTTTCCCATTCTTGAGCTCAGATGGATTGAAGCTGCTGCTCATGGTGCTGGCGGCGACCGCAGGCGTATCGAGAAACCGCAAATGCCGGTTGCAGGAGGTGAGTGAACTGCTCAATTCCTTGTCGCGAAAATAGGCAAGTTGGCCAAGGACAGACGCAAGTTTCTGACCGCCAAGATCGCCAGCGGCAAATGGGAC
>JANXOO010000679.1 GCA_025353525.1 Schlesneria sp.
CGCACCGCATCGCCATCGACGATGGAGATTCACGCCGCCGACAGCAAGCGGGAGTTGTGCAGTCATGGGCAGCGAAGCAGCAGGCATCGCAGGCCGAGATCGACGCTTTGCGTGCGGCGAATGCACGAGCAACGTTCGACAACGGATCGACGGCTGACGAACTCGATTCCAACCGGCTTGGTCCGGCTCGAAATATTCTGTTGAAGTCGACAATACCCAGCCCCGTCCAGCGGTCAAGTTCGTACGGACAGTCGGGTTCAATCGGAATATCAAGTTCGATTGCCACGCCCACCGTATCGAGGACTCACACGGCGCCGATGAATCAAACGATGGTGGTGCCACCATCGAATATTGCCTACGGAGCGTCGAAACTTTCCGACTGGGAAGAAGAGATCAGAAAAATGAACGATCGTGGTACATCCACCCGACGTTCGAATCTGTTCACAACAACCGTCTCGGAAAACGAGATCGCCGACCAGATCGAACGAGATCGAATTCAGCGGGAACTCGACACCCGACATCAAATTGAACGCGAACGATCTGGTTCTGATCGATTGCAGTTGGAACGGCTTGAACGAGAGCGTCTGGAACACCAGCGATCCGAGCGAGAACGGGTCGAGCGAGACCGTATCGAACGTGATCAGCAGTTGCACGACCGGCAATTGCTCGAACGGCTGGAGCGTGAACGACGTGAACGCGAAAGTCAGAACCGGCAACACTCACATACGGCTCACGAATTTCCCGACAGAACTGATAACACAACTTTCACGCTGGCGTCGCACGACCATACGGAGTCTGATCACGACGACTCGCACCGCTATCATTCGGAACAGACTCGTCACGAACACGAATTGTCCGCTCGCGAGCGACCAGAGACTGGCCGTTCACATCATGACTACAATTCGCACACACACCATTCCGCATCAACGACGTTCAGCGACCGATTGGAACACGAACGATTGGAACACGAACGATTGGAACACGTACGATTGGAACACGAACGATTGGAACGCGACCGGATCGAGCGTGAGCAGTCTGAACGTGGACGGCTGGAGCGAGAACGACTCGAACGAGAGACGACTCACGCGCATCGGGAATTCGATCGCTCGGCCGGTCACACCGGGCATGACACATCCAGTACGTCAGAATCGATCCTTCACGATGAATCGGGGAATTCAACGAGTGAGTCGGAATCGCCGCCAAGTTCGGGAAAACGACGTGGTGGTTGGGGTTGGCCGCGTCGCAAGAAGGGTGCCGAAACAACAGAACCAACCGCCACAGAGGGACTCGAAGATTCGGGTGCGGCGTCATCCGATGAAATCTCCGGGCACACCCAATCGAGCGACGGGTCCGGCGCCGGTACATCCTCGTCAGGTTGGGGACGAAATCGCAAGCGTCGGCGAAACTGGCGTGATGGAAGTTCTTCCTGATCGACCGAATGATCTACCATGAATTCCCCCGATCCGTTGACGTTGGTCCGACCGCGCCGAAAGGTGAACGGAATTTCTGCCGTTTTGCTTCCTTTCTCGCCGTCCGGCGATATCGATTGGGATGCATTTGAACGACTGGTGAGCCGAACCGCGTCTGCAGGACTCATGCCCGCCGTCAATATGGATACGGGTTACGTCAATCTGCTGGACACCGTAGTTCAGAACGAAGTCCTGCGACGGACTCGCAGTATTCTCGGCGGATCCCCTTTTGTGGCGGGAGCGTTCGTTGCTGATCGCGAAGGAGATTCCTTCCTGCCAGACGCCTATGCCGAACGATTGCATGCGATACAGGCCTGCGGCGGAACACCGATTCTGTTCCAGTCGTTCGGTCTCACGCGGCAACCGGGGCCGGACGTTGTTGAAAGTTATGCTCAATTGGCAACCGAAACCGACAGATTTCTCGCCTTTGAACTGACGACCGAACTGGCACCGTTCGGAGCGGTTTATGATATCGGGACAATTGCCGGTTTGATGTCGATCAACCAATGCGTCGGGCTGAAGCACTCGTCGTTTCGTCGTGAACCCGAATGGCTTCGTCTTGAACTTCGGAATTCCATGCGACCCGAATTTGTCATTTACACAGGGAATGATTTTGCCATCGATATGATCGTATATGGCAGTGACTATCTGCTGGGATTGAGCGCGTTTGCACCCGACCTGTTTGCCCGGCGTGACGACTACTGGCGAACGGGAGATTCTCGTTTTTATGAATTGAACGACCAGTTGCAATATCTCGGTCACTTTGCCTTTCGAATGCCGTCACCAGGCTACAAACATTCGGCAGCCCAGTTCCTGAAGTTGCGAGGCTGGATCGAATCGGATCGCCCTCACCCGAAAGGCATTCAACGTCCCGAATCGGATCTCGCAGTCCTCAGGGAAATCGGCCAACGACTGGATATTTTCCCGACGACGTAAAATGCAATCGACACTTTTCACGAACGGCTTCGTATTTCCGAAGTCGTTTCCGAATCGTAAATGCCGCGTTAGTGTTTGAGAAATACCTGTGTCCCGATACAACTTCCCACCATAATCCGTTTTCATTTTTTGAGGGACTTTCAATGATTCGCTATGCAATTCTGACAGCCGGTGGAGATACCCCTGCACTGAATGCCACAATTTGCGGAGCGGTCGAACGGGCAAATTCACTGAAAATTGAAATGATCGGAATCATTCGGGGTTTTGCAGGTATTCACGATCCCAAAGTTCCGCACGTGCGACTGAACCCTCTCTTCACGACGATTCCCGAGTTGACTCCGTTCATGGGTGGAACCTTGCTCGGTGCCTCGCGTACGTACATTGATCCCGATCAGACCGAAGTGATGGCCGAGATCCGGCATCGACTCGAAATCCTCAAGATCGACGGAATGATCTGCATCGGGGGTGATGGAACGATCAATGGAATGCAGCCGTTGTCCGAATTCTTCCCGTGCGTTCTCGCCCCGAAAACGATCGACAACGATCTTGGACTGAACTACTCGGACGAAGTGAACGAGTTGACGTTTGACGAAAGTGAAAACGGTGGTCGTCGGCATCCGGGAAAAACACCTGGACGGCCGGTGATCGGATTGGATGAAATCGTCAATTACGTCACACCCGGTTTCGCGACAGCGGTTTTCGTAGTGGTGCAAGGGGTCGAGCGAATCCGTACGACGGCGGAAAGTCATCGCCGTATTGCGATCATCGAAGTCATGGGCCGCGATTCCGGCTTCATTCCACTCGGTTCGTCCTACGGCCAACCGGACATTATCCTGATACCCGAAGTGCCACTCGATATGGACCGCCTGGAGCAGCGTATCGCCGAACTGTATGATCTGCAAAAACACGTCGTGATCGTGCTGGGTGAAGGAGTCTCTGATCAGGACGGACGGCAACTGGGAGCGGCGACGAAGAGCTACGATCCGGCGGGCAACATCATTTTCAGCGGAGCCGCCGAAGAATTGAAACGTCTGCTCTGCAAACGATTCGGCGACGATTTCTTTGGCACACGCCGCAAGCACGAATCAGCAGACTCGGCGATTTTCACACGAAAAGTCGGACACACTCAGCGGGGTGGCTTTCCAATCAAGTTCGACCGCTTTCACGCGGTCCAACTGGGAGGCAAGGCAGTCGATTTACTGATCGAAGGCCGCAATAACGCGATTGCAACGTTACAGTGGTCACAGGAAAAAGGATTCTTTCCCGATTCGTTGATGGCAAACAAGCTGCGCGATCAGTGGGGAAAAATTCATCCCCGACACGTCCATCCATCATTCTACGACGCACAACGATTCCAGCCCTCGTTACTCGGCAAAAACTACCTGCGTTCCGTACTGACGGGAGCCATCGGAGCCGAAGATGTCGAACAAATCCGGGCAGACATGTTCAGCCCCGGAAAACTTTCAACCCGCTATCAAAGCGTCAACATCGACATCCAGCGCCGAATCGAAACGATCCGTGAGTGAGATCCGCATCGGCGTAGCGAACTTCGTCAGTCTGTGCCGACGCGTGCTGTGTCCGGTAACACCAGCAATTCGCTGCGTCCTTCGATGGCGATGTACTCGCTGTTTGATGCCACGGTTTTGAACACTTCGACTCCCCCGCCCATCCAGTGAATTTCGATTTCGACATCGTCGCGATTTTCGGCCAGGCCGAATTCAAGGCGGTGTTCGTTCGAGGCCTGATACCCGTCACCTCCGACCAACTGACGTGTCAATAGCATCTCGCCCGCTTTGACAGTGACTCGCGTTCCAATTGCGTCGCGGGATTTTCGAGTGCCAACGAGTTTCAATCCGATGCCGCGACCCGGGTTTACGGTTCGGTTTGTCACGAGGGCTGCCGGGTCGTCAAGGTGCGAGATTGCGACATCGTTCAAACCGTCCCGATTCCAGTCAAGTCGAGCCAAGCCCCTGCCAAGCTTGATTTCGTCGAAGAAGTGACCAAGATCCTTGCCAAACAGCTCCGTAAACCTGGTCCCTGTGTTCTGAAAGAATTGCGGCCGCATTTTGTAAGGGAGTTTTTTATAAGTGAAGTCGTCGACATGGCCGTTTGCCAGAATAATATCCTCCCAACCGTCCCGGTCCGCATCCAGAAACTGTGTCCCGAATCCCAACATCGACCAACTGGGGTCGAGCAGTCCCGTTGATCGGGCACGATCCGCAAATGCGAGCGAACCGAGGTTGATATAGAGCGTGTTGGATTCGTTGTAGAAATTCGAGACGTACAAATCGAGGCGACCATCGTTATTGGCATCCCCCGCTGCGATCCCCATGCACGCCTGTGCCACACCCGATTCGTCGTACGCCTTGCCGGAAATGACTCCGATTTCACTGAAGTGAACCTCACCGCTTTCACTTGATTCAGGGGTGAAAAAAAAGTTGGCACGTCCGTTATTGCCAACGAAGACACTGATCGTCCCGGAATTGGCGTCTGATCGTTGGCAGCGTAAAAGTCGAGTTTTCCATTATCATTCAGATCGGCGGCCACGATTCCAGTCCCTTTGCCATCGGCACGAAAGCCGGATGAACGAGTCGTTTCTTCGAAAGTTCCGTTGCCACCGTTGCGATAAATCCGGTTGGGAGCCGGGGGATATAACCTGGGCCCACAACTGTCGGGAATACGATGCAGCCCTTCTCTGCAGTCGCGATTGACTTGTGGGTCAAACGAAACGTATTCGACGACGATCAAATCAGGAAAACCGTCGCCGTGGAAGTCACCCCAGGAACTCGCCGAATGCAGTCCGTCGAAGTTCAGGCCGACTGATCGAGTCACGTCCTGGAATGTCCCATCACCTTGATTGCAATAGAGCGAGCAGCGAGGATATCCCGTGACAAACAAATCCAGGTGCCCGTCACAATTGTAGTCACATACGCTGCATCCAAGCGTATAGTACGACGATTCGGCCAACCCCGACTGGACCCCGATGTTGGTGAATTCGGGTGTGCCGGTATTTGAATAGAACGCATTCGGCAACCCGCTCGTTTCAATGACAGGACCCTGGATCGTCCCACCTCCGGTCACAAACAGATCCGGAGTGTCGTTAAGGTCGAAGTCAAATAACGCCGAACCACCTCCGACCGATTCAAAGATCGCAAACGTGCGCCCCTCCCGCCCATTGCGATAAGTAAAATCGAGTCCGGCTGCGCGCGACACCTCGGAAAACCAATCGTCGTCACGAGGTTTTCGTGGCTCCGGAACCGGCGAAACAATCAACGTCGAGCCTGTTTTGCCAGTTTCCGGCGCAGCTGGCGGCCTATCAAGAGCCAACCTGGCCGGCGGGATCGCGTCCTGACATCCTGAGGCGATTGCCAGCACGAACGCCAGCAGTATTTCAGCGGCTCGTTGCCGGGAAATAGGACCGTTCACAGTGACGCCTGAATATGTAGTCGATCCGTGCATTCGAGCCCTGTCGAGACACCGCATTTCTGTCGACGCTCGAAAAATTAAAACAGCGGTTTAAAAAATGGGCTGCGGTGGCCTCATCGGAATTCACGAGTTGAGGAGATCCTATACAATACCGTGAACAGCGGAATCGGCCAGTCAACGTTGTCGTCTGACCGTCTGAGACATCAGGAAATCCCTCATTTCACGTTAGATTGAGTTCACGGTCGAATCGATTGCAAGGCCACTCCGGGCAGCGATTCCCTCGCGCGAGGCCGATTTTTCCGGACGTTTTTCTAAGCCATTTTTCAGTTCCCTCTCACTTCTTTTCGCTACCGATCCGACTTTACCTGGTGTTTCGCTGGAAACTTCTGGCGATATTCGACTATACTCCTCGGCCCGTTGACGGGGGGATGCGGAGTGGATTGAATGCGACTCTGCGTTTCAGCCTTTGAAATCAAGGAATTACGGCCATGCCGAAGCAGAAAACTCACAAAGGAATGAAGAAGCGATTCACCGTGACCGCTTCCGGAAAAGCAAAGTGCCGCAGCGCCTATCGTGGACACTTGCTGAGCCATAAATCAAGCAAGCGCAAACGACAGAATCGCGTTGACACCGTGCTTGTAAAGGCCGACGCCAAAATGATTTGCGACGCTTTGCGTGCAAGTGCCCGCTAGTTGGCAGCAGGCCGTTGTTGGTCTTTTACCGACGTGTTTCCCCGACTTTTTCCGGTCGCCCGGATCGTGTTCTAATCAGCGAATGTCATTATGAGAATTTGTTTCAGCGTTGCTCGCCGTCGTTCACACAAGCGACTGTTCCGTGAAGTCAAAGGGAGCTACGGCGGTCGTAAAAATCTGTTGCGTCTCGTGAAAGAGACGGTTATCCGAAATCGTTGTTTCGCGTACCGCGACCGGCGGAATCGCAAGCGCGAGTTTCGTGCCTTGTGGATTATCCGCGTGAAGGCTGCCGCTGAAATGCGCGGGTTGTCCTATTCCCGCTTTATCTACGGCCTGGGACTTGCCGACATCAAGCTCAATCGAAAGGTTCTGAGCGAGATGGCGATTCACAGCCCTGAAGTCTTCGACGAAGTGACGGAACTCGTACGGCAAGGTCTGAAAAACGCCGGACAGGCAGTTTGATTCGCTCGTGATTCCGTGAAGTCCGGTTACAATCGCCGCAAGAATTCATCGCCGCAAAAATTCATTGACGGACGGCTTCCAAAGCGAGTTTTCATCCTGATCTGGTTTGTATTTGGAGTGCCGTAACTCCATTTTGCGTTCGAAATGCGGGTGCGAGTAAACTTCCGGAAAACCCGTTTTTCAATCAGCGCCAAGAATCATTGCATATACCGCTTCTGCGGTCGCAATACCCGGATCGGGACAGTGACGTGGACCTCAACCTGGTATTTGCCGCCTTCCAGCAACAAGCGATGACGGCAATTGCGACTGCCACTGATGCTGAGGCACTG
>JANXOO010000714.1 GCA_025353525.1 Schlesneria sp.
TGCCAAAAGAGGTCGATTCCAACCGGTCAATCCCTGTCACCGGGTATGCACAAGTTGGAATCTCGGGATTAAGCAAGGTCCAGGTTTCAGTCGGCCGTCAGGAACATTGGGTCGTCAGGTGGCTCTGTTCCCTTCAGGCAGACCGAAACCTGGACCTTGCTTAATCCCGAGATTCCAACTTGTGCATACCCGGTGACAGGGATTGACCGGTTGGAATCGACCTCTTTTGGCATCGAGAGCGTCGCTGCAAACGTCTTCAGCGGGCTATCAACATCGTTGTTGCCGTCAATGTATGTGTCGTTCGCAACCGCCAGATTTGTCAGCACCAGGTGAGTCAGCCATTTAATGGATTTGAATCCGTACGCTTCGGGGACGACGATGCGTACCGGTCCGCCGCGTTCGGGAGACAGCCATTGACCATTCAGTTTGTAGCAGAGGATAACAGGAGGGATGTCACCGGGATCCTCGAGCACTCGACCGATCGGAAGTGAGCTTCGAAACATCTGCTTCGGTTCGTTGTTGTGAAAGCCATAGTAAAACAGCCGACGCAGGTTCTCGGTCGGCTTTGTCTTCCAGACGACATCACGCAGCGGAACACCTTCCCAGACACCGGTTCCGAGCGGGCAACCGATGTTGAGGCACGTCATTGTTTTTGAAAACCGGACAGCACAGGTGTCAGCAAGCGTCATCAATCCCTTGAAATCGAGTGCCGTGTCGTTCGCCATCGTCAGCGGATGTCCGATTTTGGCGGGATGATCGGGATCGGAAATCACATCCAGACGCCAGGTCTCGCGTGTCAAACCCGCCTCGATTCGCTTTTCATCGGTCAGCGAATGCGGGACGGGCGAGCCGCGTGAGACATCATTGAACTTGTCGAGAGGCGTCATGAACGATTCGAGTTTCGACACGGACTCGATCAACTCGGGAGCAAATTCGTCGGCACGAACCGCGGCGCGGCGGGCGGCGAGTGACGCGAGTCCCACGGTCCCGATCCCGATAAAGAACCGCCGCGTCAATTGCGAATGCACTTCCAAAAACTTTTCAACGGGTTTCATCGTCGTGCCCTCCTTTGTTGTCTGTGCGAGAAACGAATATTTTCCGGGCACTCGTACACGCCAGGTACAGCCTCATTTTGTCCGGCGAGAATCATGCCAACCTGCGACTGCTTGAACAATGAAACCTGGTAACACCCCGAAGAAGCGGATTGCCGATCAGCCAGCGAATCCGATGATCGTAACTGCTCGACGAACGAAATCAGTATATACTGATCGCGCCGAGGAAACCGGGATTCGTTTCAAGTCCGGTTCGTCGCCACGAGCAAAACGGTTTTTGAAAAGGAACACGAATGCGTCACCTGATCCGGGTTTACTGCGTATTGGCCGCAACACTCGCGTGCGGTTTTTTTGCTGTCGTCAACGCTGATGAAATCACTGCCGAA
>JANXOO010000685.1 GCA_025353525.1 Schlesneria sp.
CATTTGGAAGGGATTTCTTAAGCGATGAATATTCGAAAGAAGTTGAGATTTGGGATCTGGAACGCGCCTCGGACATCTCAATGTCCGAGTTGATCAAAAAATACCGCGAACAGAAACAAAAGCCGTCGGCACCAACCGTGAATCTACTCGCTGGATTTTCTAAGTCGGCCATTGATGCGACGACTACGGCATTCTTTCAACAATATCCTGCCAGCATGAACTCAAAGGAGTTTGTAGGAACACCAATCACGATTTCAGGGCAGATGGTCACAGCACGCATGTCTGAAGACGACTGCTATACCATGCACGTCAAGACAAACTTTCGCGGTGTATCCGCCTGTTGCGAGTTCACCGGAGCTGAAGGCAGAAAAGCGGAGAAATCGAAAGCCATCAAGTTTCGAATCACGGGCATCTACTCCGGTGAGAAGCAAATCGTCCATCGACTGCATGAGGTCCATCTCAAAGGATGCAGAATCGAGGCAGAGGGAAACATCGTGCCTGATGAGGTTATTGTGCCTTCGATAAGCAGATTCATCGAGATGGTCAGACAGGCAGGAGACAAGAAAGGTCGCGGAGAGTTGCCAATTCTGATACCAGACAAGTTCGACCTCCCAGCCTCAATCGGATCGCCGACAAATGTGTTGAGTTCGACGCGAACGATGAAAGGAACACACGAAGTGCTGGACTATGCTTGCACTGATGGGAGGGTTCGTTTGGCCGTGACAAACGACATGGCGGGCGCTTGGATAAAAGAAGTAGTACCATTGTATTCCAAGTGAAATGAGGACGAAGGTCTCGCAGAAAATGCAAACCTCCAATCACAAATCCACGGAACGGGTCACCACATGACTTCAACGATCACGATTCACTATCGAATAAACATCCACGACGGATTTTTATTCGATAGTGAACTTGTACATGGCGAGGTCGTCGCTCGGGTGCAAAGTGCGAAATCGCCCCTGACTTTAGAAGACATGGACGAAGTGGTTCGGCTTTGTTCACACGCCGTCATTGGGACGGTTCAAGATGTCAATCGCGACGAGGATTCGATTTACCTGAGTTGTGGGCTGACTGTAGAATAACGACGTTACTGGCAAAGCGAACCTTTCACTTTTGCACAAAGCCGGATGCTTCGAAACCCGCGAGATCTGGAATTGAGCAAAACATTCTGATCGACCCAAGTGTCCAGTATTTGGCTCATTCAACCGGGATTGGATGTCGGCTCATGTCAGCCAGCCGAAATCAAGGTGGGGGAAATGCGCTGTATTCCAGCCCCTCGCCTCCACGTTCATTCTCGTTCCCATAAATCAGTCCGGCCCCGTCAAAGGCTCGATACCCCACATCTGATTCGGTTCGATCCCCTTGTTGAATCTTCGGTTCGTGTCCCTATCGTTCAATTGGGAATTCCCAATGTGACAATGGCAACAACTCGACAAGGGAGAGAAGAATGGCGCTTCGACAACACAACGCTCTATCGCGTGAGTATCACGCGGCGGAACAACTGCTCGACAGTGGTTGGACCGGCACATTTGGAGACCTTGCGGTGAAACTTGGCAGAACCTCACGTTCATCATTGTTGGCAGTGAGGATTTATCGGTCGTACCACCGTCGTCACCCGAATGACAATGGCATCAAGGTCTACTCAGCGCAGTAGGTATCCTCAATCGAGCCGCTCGTTTTTCAGCGGGCGGCTCATCATTCCATTCAACGGACAATAGCGCATCGATGAAGCGAACCCTATGGACCACAAGAAAATCACGGCGGCGGATTTGTCGAATCGCACTTTTCGGAGGATTTCTCGCGCGAGAGCGAAAAGAAACTGAGGCCAGAATAAGAAGAAACGACACGTTCCCGCTATAGGTGGGTCTGGTGTATCTGGCATACAAAAGAAACCAAGTCGAGTTTCTGAATTAAAATAAATGCAGCAAGCACGACGTTCTGAAGATGCGCCTCGAAGATTCAATGAACCGACGCAATCATCGTTTGATCTCCTCGGTTTTTGATTCAAAGTTCAGCCTCTTTCATCGCGGCTTGATACTTCTTCTCCAAATCGGCATCGAGTGCGACGTGCTGATAGATCGCCAATGTTTCACGACGAGCATGTCCGGTGATCAACTGCAATTCCGCATCGGCCATCCCTGAATGGCGGGTCAGCCATGTGATTGCCTGATGCCGAAAAGTGTGCGGCGTTGCAATCACGCCAGCTTCTTCGGCATACGCCGCCACAATCTGTTGGACGCGCCGAGTGCTGAACTTTGA
>JANXOO010000722.1 GCA_025353525.1 Schlesneria sp.
TCGAGTCCCTTGAGAGCAGAAGTTCCGGTGTTGGAAACCGTAGCAATCGTCGCTTTGAACTGGCTTGGTGAGAGCGGACCAATGCTGGAACCGCTTAACCCCACGCTTGCCAGCGTCTGAATCGTGTAGGTCGTGGCGGACGACCCAGAACCCCATGAGACGCCTGTCGGTAGACCGCTCGTTGCATCGTAGTTGACGGTCGTCAGGACCTGATTGTCGGACGTCGAGCCACGACCGACAGAAGTCAGATGGTTGTTAGCATCGTACGTGAATGCTTTCACGGAATCCGTACTGTTGACCAAACTGAGTCCAATGAGTTGGCCGTTGACGATGGTCAAATTCCACACGGCTCCGGTGGGCTCGGTGATCGTTTGCAGGAAACCGCTTCCGTCATAACCAAACGTCGTAGTCCCCAGACTGCTGTCGGTCGTGAATGTCGACGTCGTACGGTTGCGAGTTCGATCCGCATAACGAATCGTTGCGATGGCACCGGACGCGGGGCCTGTTGTGACGTACGAGAATTGTGTGGCGGGTCCGGTCAGCGGCTCGATGAGTTGCAAGGCCCCGCTGAGATTGAAGTGATAAATGATTCCGTCGGCGGTGGTGTAATTGTACTCGGTGGGATTTCCGTTGGAGTCGAGCAGACGCTTGAGGGTGCCATATTCCTGCGACACGGCAAAGCGATTATCGAAGTCTTCTGGCTTCCAGGCGACGTTGGCATCCTTCTCGCTAAGACCTTGGCCGAAGGTAGGATTAGCGGGGTTCGAGGAGTCAACGCCGTGTGGAGCGAATAGCCGCGCATCGCCATTGCCGTCCACAAGCACGACCCGGTCATCAGCCCAGGCGGGAAAACCGTCGTTCAAGTTCGAAGTGGAATTCGCGAAGACTTGCAAGTACGGCAATCCCGACAATCCCCAGCCTGCTCCAAAACCTCCGAACGGTCCGCTCGTGGCGGGGGTCGCGGACGCTCCGGTCACGGGGCGCGGCGACACATAGGTATCTCCTTCGAGTTGCCACGGAAGGACGGTGTTCGTCTGATCCGCTAATGTTGCCGTGAGACTGAGGTGCCAGCGTAGCACTCCCTGCAACGGGCTCGTGACACCGTTATACGTCACCGTGCTGGGGAGCACCGCGGACTGGACCGAGAATTGGTAGGTCTGCGCCGTGTTCAGCGTATTCGGTCCGCCTGTGAACGAGACCACGATGCTGCCGCCCGCATTCCCGTCAAATCCGTGCTCGGTGACGGCTCCCGTTCCGCTATCGACAGACAAGACGTCCCACACGATTTGTGCGGTCAGTGAAGTGATCGCCGCCGCATCTGCATCCCGTTGAACCGTTCCCTGAAGCACCGGGCGAGGACTGGAGATTTTGGACGAATAGGTCAGGTTGATGGCGCCGCCAATGTCGGGCGACAGACTGGTGCCCAACGATTGTCCGGTGTAGACGTAACCTCCTGCCGGGTCCACACTGACATCGCCGAATGGATTGGTCGATCGTTCTTCATAGGCGTCGGAGACAACATTCGCGGAGAAGTTGTATCCGAGATAATTGGAACCTTGACTTCCCGCCGATCCGTACGCCTCTAACGTGGCCCGCGGGATATCGAAGTTGGTTCCCGTCCCTACCTGATCATTCGACGTCGCAAAACCGGTCCCGGCAGCGACCGGAACAGCCGAGATGTTTGTCGTCAACAGATCGCTGTAGCGATAACCGTCAAAGACCCGATAGTGCTCAATATGATGCGAGACGTACTGCGGCGTGATCATCGATTGGTTCACTGTCGCATTCAACAGTGATGTCGAGAATATTGAAAAGGCACTCGTGTCCGGCGCGGTTTGGTAAAGAGCTTCTCCATTTTGAATTGGATTGAGGTCAACCCAGCCCTGCAGTCCTTCGAGTGACAAATTATTGCCTTGAGAATCGGTCAGTGTGAACGAGGACCTCTCGACTGACGATCTGATGACAAATAGCGGGTCACCATCGATATCGGAGGCTGCAACCGGAATCTGGTAGTAACCTGTCAGGGGAGTGGGGCCGCCCGCGCTGGTCTTCATTTCAAATTGTGTGCGAATCGCGGGTAACGCCGACGCCGTCGGAGCCGGGTCGAAAACGTGAATACTGGCCGTAGCCGGTTGCAGGGAATTTGGAGTGTCGTAACGGACCAGCACCGTGTAGTCGCCGTTGTATTTGTAGTAATCGGGATTCGGAGTATACGTGAAGGTCCCGTCCCCGTTTCCCGTAGGTCCATTGAGAATCGTCCCCATGCGTTCAACGACACCCGTTGTATTCCCCCCACTGACGGACACCGTCTGCAACTGATCGGCGATGGCACCCGCCATGACCACCCGGAATGCGGAGGCCTGGCCAATTCCCAGATAGTCGTTTTGGACAACTTCGGTCACGACCACCGTTCCAGTGAGACCCGCACTTGTCGCTTCCGCGAGAATCGCGGATTGAATTCCGCTGGTCCAGGAACCACCCGCGATTGTTGTCGTGTATTGAGTTCCCGTACCCCAGTCGATTGTGATTGTCCCACTCACGGCCGATTGCGATTGCACGGTTACGTAGAACGTCGAACCGAGGATGTCGCCGGTACTGCTGATTCGAGCGCCCGCCACTGAGCTGATCGTCGGCACGATCCGATTTCCATTGGGATCGATGTCGTTTGCCGTTACGTCGAACGTAATCGGCTGGCTGTGTGGCGTCTGGAACTGATCGTCCTTCAAAACCGTATGAACTCCATCGAATTTGAGAATCACAGTCGATGAATTCGTGTCGATCCCCAGGGAAGTGCTGTGCAAGTGATAGGTCAGCGAATCGCCGGTGACCGTCAGAGGATTGGTCGGCGTATAGGTGATTGTGCCGTCGCCGGCGGCAGTCGCGGTTCCCGCCGTCGGTTGGCCATTCGAGTCAATGACAACCGTCCAATCAGCATGCGGGTCGTAATCAGCACTCGGTTGCTTCAGCGAGAGCGCCGGGTCGTTGGCTCGAACATCGAGTCGATAAGAGCTTCGATTGGAGGGAAGCGTCCATTCATCAGCAGCTGTGCCAACCTGTTCGATACGAATTCCATCGGCAACGGCGTTTTCACCTTTGGACAATCCGCTCAACCGAATTGTGAGCTGACCGGAACTGACAGTGAAGACTCCCAAGTCTTGCCACCACGTCCCACCTTCCAGACGATCGCGGGGCGCGACGGACTGATCGACGACCAGGGTGGCCATCGCATTGGGGACGGAAATGCCAGGTGCGGTTCCGTCAATCACCGTGTAGTCCACAGGGACAATCGCGTTGTTCAGAGGATTGCCGGAAGCCTTCTGGCTGATCGCGTCCGGCCAGGTACTGGAAATTCGGTAAATGCCGTTGGGGAGACTCGTAGACCACTGGACGTAATCGGATGGGGTCGGCGTGATCGACGATGTGGATATGACCGTGTAATTATTAAGGTTTCCGGTGGCGGTCGACCCGCTCGTCGTGTGAGGTGTGG
>JANXOO010000755.1 GCA_025353525.1 Schlesneria sp.
TTCACTTTTATCGTAGGACCGTCAGGGAGCGGGAAAAGTACACTGCTCTACCTGCTCGTGCGTGACGACGACGACGGTCGAATTCTGTTCCATGCAAAGCGTTCTCAAATCAGACAAGATTGCCAGCGAGTTTGCGGTATCAAGTTCCCCGGTTGGTTCGTCCGCCAGAACGAGTTTTGGTTGTTTGAGCAGTGCGCGTGCGATCGCTACTCGCTGTTGTTCGCCACCGGACAACTGGTTCGGGCGATGTTCGCCACGATTTCCCAACCCGAGTCGATCGAGAAGTTCGGAGGCCTTTTTACGTTGTTCGCTCGTCACGCCGGTCGGCAAAAAAGGAACCAGAACGTTTTCAACGGCGGTCAGATTGGCCAGCAGATTAAAGTTCTGAAAAATGAAACCGGCGTCGCGCCTGCGAAAATGGTCGCGTTCTCGCGAAGACATCGATTGCAACGATTTTCCGTGGACATCGATCGTACCGGAAGTCGGCTCATCCAGCGCTCCGAGCAGGTAGAGCAGTGTACTTTTCCCGCTCCCTGACGGTCCTACGATAAAAGTGAACGAACCCGTCGGAATTTGACACGTAATATCCAGCAAGGCCGGAATCTCAAGACGTCCCCGCAGATGAACTTTGGAAACCTGCCGTACGTCGATCATGGAGACTCACCCGGTTCGTCGATACTGAAAAGAGATGTTTGTACTGCTCCGATTATAGAGCTTGTGACAAAAACGACACGATGATCCAGTGAAAAAACGTCGGGAAGAGAAAAAATGTCAACGGTCCCGATTAACCGACGTTCCCTGGTGGCGCTGTTCCTTGGAGCCCCGGTGGCCCTTTCTGCTTTCAGATTGTCTGCGGGCGAGCTGACTGCCGAAGACGATCATGCGTATCCGACCGGCTCGTACTTGTCAGTCGGCAATATTCAGTTGCAAACGATTGGGGGGTTGGGGATTGGACATATCCAAAGCACGCTGGGGTTGATCGGTGTCCTCGCCGACAGCGTTTCAAAAGAAATCTATTCGTTGAAGCAGCTCGAAGATCTGATGAACGGCACGATCAACGGCCTCGAATCGCCCAAACGAATGCTCCGACGAATGCAGGATTCGGGTGTTTCAGCCGATGATGCCGAATTCCTCGACAGGATGGTCGTGGTGTTCAATGCGTTGCAACGCGAAGCCCGGGCGCTGATCGTGTATGCGAAATCACGTTCGACTGACGACGCGGCACTGTTCGAGAAATCTCGCCGTTTGGCACTCAGGAAACTCGGCGAACTGACCCAGCAAGACGATTTGCCGACCGCGCAATCGAACTCAACCAACAGCGCGGCAACAGGCAATAAATGAACTGCCAGTGAACTGGACATCACGCGAGGCGCTGCACAATTCTTTGCGTGGCAGCGTCGAGCGTCCTCAGGTCCGGAATTGTGTACCGCAGTCCGTTTGAGTCAGCGATCATGATTCGATGAGGTCCGATTTTCCGCACGTCATCTTCGCTTTCCAGTTGAAAGCTTGTTTCACCCCGATCGGTTTCGACAGACCAGCGACATGGCGGATTCGGATTGCTGGTCGAAACGACGCGCCGGATGGCCGGAACAAAATCGCGTGATGCGAGTTCTTGTTCCAGAAACACTTTTGCCGACGGATTCAATGAATCCGTCGCAGGCAGCGTCAGAATTTCGTGCCCCTCGGCGTCGAGCAATGCGATCATTTTCAGGGGATCTGAGAGCGGAAAACAGCGTACAGGTTCCACGCCAACGTACGTTTGACCGCCGGCGGTACCAATTACCAGTCGTCCCCAGGAATCGCGTTCAAAAGTCAGATCTGTCAAATCGGTCATTGAAATCCCGTTTTTCTCAGGCGATGACGATCGTTAGACGTTCGACGAATCGCTTCACCGCAGCGATTGATCCAAATCGTGGATTACGCTTGTTGTTATGACTGAAGAGTGCCCCCGCGCCACTTGCGGAAAACCACTCGACCCGGGTGCCCCTCATGTCCTGCCCGCCAGAATAGCGTAACACAAACGACAACGGTTTGGGAATCGCCTTGGGGCGGGCTTCACGCCAGCCCCAAGGCGGGATACAGTCTTCGGTTTGGCCCCTTAATCGCATGTTTGAGCAGCGACCAACGAGAACGACGGATACACTCCCTGCGGTCGCTCAAACTGCGCCGATGCCTGTTCCCTCATCAGTCTGGCAGTCGCAGACTGCCGATCACTCGCGCGGGGACTCGCGACACTGTTCAGAATCCGGATGACTTATGCCTTTGCCCGAATCGCTTCGTCCCGAATTGTTGGCTCCTTCCGGGGATCGCGACTGCATGCGAGCCGCCGTTGAGAATGGTGCCGATGCGGTCTATTTCGGATTGAATTGCGGCTTCAATGCACGAGCACGCGCGACCAATGTTGCTACAGACGAACTGACCGAAGTCATGGAGTTTCTGCATCACAGAGGCGTCAAGGGCTACGTCACGTTGAACACTCTGGCGTTTACCGATGAATTGACTGAACTGGAATCGCTGATCCGTACTATTGCAGTGGCTGGGGTCGACGCGGTTCTCGTGCAGGATCTGGGTGTATTGAAGCTGGTTCGCGCCACGTGTCCTGACCTGCCAATCCATGCGTCAACGCAAATGACACTGACGAGCGCCGAATGTATTCGCGTTGCCGAAGAGATGGGGGTCGAAAGAGTCGTCTTGGCACGTGAACTCTCAATCGCCGAAATTTCCCGACTGCGTCAGACGACATCGGTCACGCTGGAATGTTTCGTTCATGGAGCCCTGTGCGTGGCGTATTCAGGGCAGTGCCTGACCAGCGAATCGCTCGGCGGACGCAGTGCCAATCGGGGGCAATGCGCGCAGGCCTGCCGGTTGCCATACGATCTGATCTGCGACGGCGAGGATGTCGATCTTGGATCGCAAAAGTATCTGCTCAGCCCACAGGATCTGGCCGCATACGAATTGACACCTGATTTGATCGCAGCAGGAATTTCGTCGTTCAAAATCGAAGGGCGACTGAAGACGCCGGAGTACGTCGCCAACATCACCCGGCACTACCGTGCAGCCATTGACGCAGCAATGGCCAGTGAACCGATCAGTTTTACACGAGATCAGATGCGCGACCTGGAGTTGTCATTTTCACGAGGTTTTTCGCCCGGCTGGCTGCTGGGTGACGATCACAAAATGCTGGTTCCCGCATTGACCTCGGCCAAACGCGGCATCTTGCTGGGGACGATCGTCCGGCGTTTTGACAACTCCGTCGAAGTACGACTCGATGGTCCGGTCCGTCGCGGCGATGGCGTAGTATTCGAGGGCAACCGTGACGCCGACGAAGAGCAGGGGGGGCGAATCTACAGCGTCCTTCAAAATGGGAGACGACTCGAAGACGTTGTGTCGAACGGTTCAGTCGAACTGGAATTTCAACGTGGGGCAATCGATTTTCAACGACTGATCCCAGGTCAGACCGTCTGGAAAACCGATGACCCTCAATTGACCGCGCGACTGCGAAAATCGTTCGCAGGGCCCGACCCGATCCGAAAGCGATTGATTGATCTTCGATTACGTGCTGTGACCGGCGAACCATTGGTGATCAAGGCCACTCTTCGGACGGTTTCTGTTCGTTCCGGAATCGATCCGGTCGCGGTAAGCGTGGCATCATCCGGCCTACTGTCGGCAGCCAACAAACATCCGGCAACTGCCGTTTTTTTTCGTGAGCAGCTCAGCCGATTGGGGAATACCCCTTATGAACTCGGGCAACTCGACGCCGAGATCATTGGAGGTCCGATGATTCCCCTGAGCGTCTTGTCAAAGTTGAGGCAAGAACTCGTGACGCGTCTCGACCACGTTGCCAAACAGCCACGTCCGCGAAAGATTCACCCCGGATCGGCTCTGTGTGAATTGAAGGCGGGCATCGCCACGGCTGAAACGGGTACGGCGGCGGCCCCTCGCGTGGAACCGGCATCAGCAATGGCTCGACTGCATTTTCTGTGTCGATCGCTGGAACAGACCGAAGCCGTACTTCGCGAACAAACAATTCGGGGCACCAGAGATAGCGAGTTCGAAAGGACGACCGCGACGCAGACTTTCGGAGATGACTGTCTCATTTACGCTGATTTTCAGGATCTTCGCGAATATCGGGAAGCCGTTGCGATGGTTCATGCGGCACAACGGTTGATCTGCCTGGCTCCTCCGCGAATTCAGAAGCCGGATGAAGCGGGGCTGTTTACTGCAATTCTGAAATATGGTGCTGATGCGATGCTGGTCAGAAACCTGGCGGGAATGCAATTCTGTGCCGAACGCGGAATCCCGTTCGTGACAGACTACGCTTTGAATGCCACAAACGAATTGACGGTGAGTGAACTGATCGCACGAGGAGCCCGACGTGTGACGGCATCCTACGACATGAACCGGGATCAATTGCAGGGACTGGTATCGTCCGTTCCGGCGTCATGGCTGGAAGTAGTTGTTTACCAGCACATGCCGATGTTTCATATGGAACACTGTGTGTTCTGTGCGGTCCTTTCGCCGGGTACAAACAAGACAAACTGTGGCCGACCGTGTGATACGCATTTGGTCCATTTGCGAGACCGGGTCGGCAGCGTGCATCCGTTGAAAGCCGATGTCGGATGCCGCAATACGCTGTACAACGCAATCCCCCAAAGTGCCGCAGAGATCGTTCCCGTTTTGCTGGAGCAGGGAGTCCGCGATATGCGCATTGAATTCCTGGACGATCGCCCGGCAGATGTCGCACGAATCATCGGCCTGTACCGCGATTTGTTGTCAGATCGTGTTCGAGGCGACGAAGTCTGGCGCAGGCTGAACGCTTCTAACCGCGTCGGTGTGACACGAGGGACTTTGGAAGAGCGACGAAATCCCCTGGCAATTCTATAGCAGAAGTGACTTCTATGGCGTCACGACGACTAAAGGTAGCCGTTTCCGGTCTCCATTAACCCGCAGTTCTTCCAGCGGCACATTCAATTCCGGCTTGATGAACATCGATTTGAGATGGCCGTTCAGATTGATCGTCAGCTTTTTATCAAAGTCGACCAGTTGAGGTGTCAATCGAAGGATAAAGTTCTCGGTCGGACCCTTTAGAAACAGAGTATTGCCCGGCGTCACACGGGCAATGATCTTCATCGGATTGACCTTTTGTGCCGCTCCTGCCGGTGCTGGCAAAATATAATCCCGTGGCAAGTTCGGAGCGGTGACCCAGAAGAAGCGATTGTCTGTTTTGCGAAGCGAACGATAGTCGAGATCCTTCGGAGGCGTCACGCGCACATGAAGATCCATCCATTCAAAAAGCTTTGAAAAATCGTCGAACAGATTTTCTCCGTTGCGACCGAGATACTCGACCAGCATGAAATCAAACCTGATTCCCTGCAGCAGCATTCTGTCGAAGACGTCATTGCTTGCAGGATCACGATTGCTCGTCACATCCCCCTTGTTTTTAGGGTCGAAATATCCTTTCCCGACAACATACCAAGCGGTGTCCCGACCGTTGGACCAGGTGAAATTGCAATATTGTAAGGCGTTGCCGCCAATCGGAAGTACCCCGGCAAACTCGTCGGGATGAGCCATCCCGATATCGAAGGCCGCATCGGCCCCCATTCCGTGGCCTGTCAGAAAGACACGGTCGCTGTCGACAGAAAACCGCTTGCGCGCATCGATCAGGCAGTCGAGTACATACTTGTGGACGGGCGCCCCATACGTGTGTTCAGTCTGGTTCTTTTCGGCGTAGTCCGGCGCAATTGTGATGTACCCGCGCTGATTGGCCAGGCCAGGGTGTTCAGAATCACCGGCCCACAACGCCACCGACTGTTCAATCGTCCGGTTGCGTGATCGAAGCACCACAATCATCGGGTAGGAATGGTGTCTCGAATATTCCTCGGGAAGAATGACCGAATACCCGGTTCCCTCGTTCGCAGCGGTCTGTACGCGATGCAGTATTCCGGGTTTCAGGTCGCTCGCGTCGATCAGTGGAGGAAGTTGCGGGATAAGGTTCAGGATCGTTTGCGGGCTGACGCTTTCCAGCGATTTCAATGTCGTCAGTGACGCGCTGTGAATGGCCGGGTCATCGCTTTCCAGATAATCAATGACCACATGTCGCGCATCCCGAATGCGTAATGCCCGGTCGAGGTCGGGAACGGCGTTGGCAGAACCAAGCAGCCACCCCGATATGGCCAGTCCCAATCGCTGCGACGGATCGTACTGCTTGTCAGCTTCGGCTTTCAGGAATGCGTCGAGTCGAGGCAGTGTTTCGAAATCGAGTTGGTCGTTGATCTCGGATCGGATTGATTGCAGGAGCTTTTCCCTGTTGGGATCATCGAGTTTTGACTGCCAATCGCTGAGCCACAGTTTGGCATCGTCGATCTTTTGACTGGCTTGTTCATACGTCTGAAAAAATTGTCGTACATCCAGAGCGACCGGGCCGCTCAACGGTTGTGACATTAGAGTTTTGGCTGAGTTCAAAGCAATTTGATGCTGGCCAGCCTGTTTTCGCCGCCGAAGATTTCTCAGGATCTCGCGGCCCCAGAAATTCATCAACTCGTCGCGAGATTTGCCGACTTTTTCTTTCAGATTGGGAAAGTCACGGGCAAACGAATCCAGTTCAGAAAATGCTTGCGCGTAGAGTTCCGCCTGAGTGTAAAACAGCACTACCTGAAAGCGAGCGACCGGATCGTCCTGTTTGATCTGCTTCTTCACCATCCTGTCGATTGTTTCGACGGGGATCGACTTGAGTGGCAGGCCAAGCCTCCAGTCAAAATTGGTGCTCTCAACCAGAACGTGATCGGGTGCGGCTTCGATGATCGCCTGGAAAACGTCGGTCGCCCCCTTTTCAGTCGTGATCGTCAGACGCCGCCGACCGAATTCTGTGAACGGGTCCGCAAACGTAATCGAACCGAACGAAGTCACGATCCCTCCGGTCGACTTCCGGATCGGCTTTTGAAACGGAATAATGACTTGCCGCGGGGCTGCCAGGTTTAGCTCAACTCCGCCCGGAGCGGCCTGACGCTGATGAATGTTAAAGTAGTACCTCTGCCAACCGTTATCGATTCGGCCGATATTATGCGGATCGGGCGCTTCGTCCTTGATTTGCCCGAGATCTTTTGCTCCGATCGCTCGTCCCGCCAGCGAATTCATTA
>JANXOO010000820.1 GCA_025353525.1 Schlesneria sp.
GGAGCTTCGAGGGGACCTTGCCGCGTTTTTTCGTTTTTTCGCACAAGTTTACAACGGCATAATCCCGATAACTGTCAAGGCCCCTCAAGTTTGCTCAGTCGTTACGTTCGGTTTTCCAATCATCTACGGGTGTCGGTGAACCGCAATACAAACCGGATGTCGTCTTCGGGGATCAAAGTCGACGGTCGTCGCCAGTGGCGACAAATGACCAGGATGGTTGTTAGTGGCGACAAATGGCCAAGGTGGTCAGGGATGACGTAGTGCAGAGACCTCTTCACCCTTTTCAGACGGCGTTCAGAGCGATTTTGATGGCGATTGCGTTGCCAGCCGTCATCTTCATGTTCGGAGCGATACGCTCGCGCCAATTGAAGTCGACGGCCAACCCCCGTTGGGCAAAGTTCGCCGAAACTTCCACGTCGACCGAATCCCTTTCAGCGACTTCAAACGGATCTCGCAGAGTTCCGGTTCAAACGGCCAGCATTCAGAATCGCGACGCCGAATCGTTCCAATCACAGGACGCACGATTCGGCGACGAACTTGACCAGTCACGGCATCCCGAAGTTCATTACTCCGGTTCGATCACCGGCCGGACATCAATCGAGGCTCCAGTTCGATCACGGCCGTTATCGACAGACGAATCGAAACGTATCGCCGCAGAATCGTTTCCCGATGAACGGGAAGGGCCGCCCATCATTTTCCGTCCTGTTGACGATGAACCTGACGATTCACAGGTCTCGCAGATGATCGTCCGGTTCGAGTCGCAATTATCCGAAGTCCGGCAGCGACTCGATCGACTGTCCACACGACAGTACGAAGAGCAATCGAATGAAACCGAACTTGAAAGCCGGTTACTCGATGCGCTGACAAATCTCAAAGAAATTTCCAGCCGGTCTCCTGCCGCTCCCGAAGTATCGCATCCGACACCGGTTCCGGTCGAAGTCGCGGCACAGCCTGCGATGCGGAATATTCCTGCAATACAGAAAACTCCTGAGGTCCAGCATCCTCAATTGATCCAGACTTTTCCTGCGACTCAGAATATTCCTGCCGAAAATCCGGTTCCCAAAGAAGTCGCACCGGAAGTCATTGTATCCGGGAAAAAACCGCCGGAAACGACACACGCAGACACTGACGCTTCGGGGCTGGCGGTTCTGAGTGCCGACGTTTCGAAGTTTGCGGCGAAGGTCCCTAAAAGCAGTGTTGTTCCAAAACCTGACGCTCATCCAGTGCCGATTTTGCTTGATACGGTGACTTCACCGCTGGCGAATTTGCTGGTCGATGGCAATACCGATTCCGATGACGGCATACACGACCAGGAATTGAAAGATCGCTTGTTAAAACCGGTTGATGCGGACAGCGGATCAACGAACCAGGGAAATCACGTTTCTGATTCCGCTGACTGGATTCGCATTCGGCGTACACCGGACCTCAACGTTCCGGAAACGTACGTGATGGATGTTCGCGACGCTGATATTCGGCACGTCTTTGCGGAACTCAGCAAAGTCGCCCGCGTGAATATTATTTCGAGTCCCGAAGTGAAGGGCCGCGTTTCGCTCAACCTGCACGGGGTCCGCTTCGATGCGGCGATCAAGGCGATCCTCAAGTCCCGCGATTATGTGTTTGACCGTGAGGATGACATCGTCGTCGTTCGCACCGCAGACGAAATGGGCCGATTGAAGAAACAAAGTCGCCAAACGGTTCTGCGGATTTACCGTCCGGATTATATAACTGTCGCGGAGCTGAACCGGTTGATCCAGCCGATCCTGTCTTCCGACGGCAGGCAATCTGTCGCGCCCGTGGCAGGGCCGTCGGGAATCGACGGATCTCATCGAGACGATATTGATCGGGGGAATACGCTGGTCGTGCAGGATTTGCCCGAGGCGCTCGAACGGATCGATCGAATCCTTGTCGATGTTGACATACCTCCGTTGCAGGTCGAGATCGAAGCGAAAATCCTCAACGTTCGATTGTCGAGCGGGATCGAGCACGGGATCGATTTCGCTCAGTTTCCTTGTTATCGGGACCCGGAACCGTCGTGCTCGAACGTGGGTCTGAAGCATGCCAGCCTGACGTGCAATGTCCCGACATTTATCAAATCGATTGAACGGTTGGCAGAGACGCGTGTTGTGACATCTCAACGGATTCAGGTATTGAACAATCATCGGGCCGAAATGCTGATCGGTGACCGGATCGGGTGTCAGTCTCGAGTCGGAGGCGAAATCAGGTTCATGGACGCCGGAACCCGACTGATTGTTCGTCCGTCGATTTCAGCCGACGGTTTTGTCCGGATGGAAATTCGTCCGGAACAGAGTTCGTTGAATCTGGCACGCCGAACAAAACAGCCGCAGCAGACCACGGCAGAAATGACGACATCCGTCATGATCCGCGACGGGGCCACCGTCGCGATTGGCGGACTGGTGCTGGAACCGGGCGCCGAAACGCCGAACCGGTTGAACGGCATGATTGCCATTCCGGTCCTTGGCATTCCTTTCCGTAATCGACGCGACCGGACGCTGCGAACGGAACTGATTGTGCTGGTGACGCCTCATATCATCTGTGATTCGGAATGCCTGCAGGGATCCCCGCCACAGACGACGGATGGGCGATTCAACAGTCCGCCTGGCCAATTGCAAGACGAACGCAGGCACAGTCTGGCGCTCGCACACTTCGAGCGGGCGTCCGGTTTCGTCCGTCAGGGGAATTACGTCAAAGCACGCCAGCAGATTGAAGCATCACTCAGGCAGAACAACGCGGATCAGGAAGCGATTCGATTGCGAAACGAAATCAGTCAAAGTTTGCCGCACGACGTGCAATAGAAACCGACTCGGCAGAGCGACATCGTTCCGGGCTTGCCTGCCTTCAGACGAGCCAGGTGGCGTTAGCCCCGGGGTTGTTCGAATATTGCCGATCACTGTCAGCGCGGTGTCGAGGCGAGCCCGTTGGCGTCAGCCTCGGGGTTCCCTTTTTTGCGATCGAAAATAAGATCGATTCGTCGACCGCAAACATCGAAGAACCCCAGGGGTTGACGCCGCCGGGCTCGCCTCGAAGGGCTTGCTTCATGTTGTTTACTTAAGTCAGCATCCCATTTTCACGCGGCCAGATCGCCAACGGATTCGACTGATTTCGAATGTAGTTCACCGCAGCTTCCACTGATTGCTCGTCCTTCAATGTTCGCTTTGAACCGCCGGTCGACCACCATGTATTACCCGCGGGCCAGGACGATTCGCGATTCAAAATGCGAGAGCCACAGGCTTTGAAATCACCCAGAATCTTTTCAGGGTCAGGATCGCCAGGAACCCCTGTGACAATGTGAATATGCGTTCGCATAATTCCAGCGGCAACCACCAGCCAGCCACGAAAACGAGCTGTCTCCTGAAACTGCTCGAGCAACGATTTTGCTTGCTGGTGATTCAGCCTTTGAGGAGGAGACTTCAGATTCCGCCGGGCAAATTCCTGTAATGCCGGATTCGGCATTGCGGGCGGTGTTCCCGGCTCGTTGAAGTTAAAGTGTTGTCCCGCTTCGTCCAGTGCCGTACCAACGAAGCCACGTTTGCTGCCGGGCAGCCAACTTCCGTACGTGATCCATGTGAGAAACCAGTATCGATCGACGGCGATGAAATTCACGGGAGAATTCATAAATTCGGATTGCTTTTTTACCGGTTGAACAATTCATCAACGGTCACGCATCCGAATAGCGAAAAGGGAATGCGCGTCAGCAACGTTCTTGCTCGCCGAGGCGGGCCCCGCGGCGTCAGCCTCAGGGTTCATTTTTAAATTCGCGAGCTTGTTCGTCGCGGTTGATAGTCATTGTTTTTCTGGCCGTCAATGTTTGACGAACCCAAATTTGAAGAACTCCGGGCCTATCGCCGCCGGGCTCGCCTGAGTCGTTCCAATTTGTTTCGGGATTTTGTCGAGTTAATTGTCTGATCATTGTGCTGATGGCATACTACGGACGATGTGCGATGGCGTTGATTGAGGCGGGTGACGCAGCGACCTGGTGCCTCGACGGGCGGCTTGCCCTTTTGATTTGATTACCCTGCCAATGATCAACATCCCGGTTTGACCGCCCTGCCAATTGCCGCTCCGTTTTTCGATTGCGCAACGGCGAAATATTTGAGAGACCCTTGATATGCGATGCCCGATCCTCGTCCTCGTTTGTCTGATTGCCATAACACTTCAATCGGGTGCCGAAGAGTACACGCTGCGCAAATTTGCGCGGCAGCAGTTGACCGACGAATACTTTTCCGAGGGGGCCAATTTCGGCGACTTGAATCGGGACGACAAACCCGACGTCGTCCACGGACCATATTGGTGGGAAGGTCCCGAATTCACGAAGCGGCATGAAATGTACGCGCCGAAACCGCAAAACAGGCACGGATATTCCGATAACTTCTTTTTGTGGATCTTCGACTTTAACGGGGATGGATGGAACGATGTCCTCACGGCAGGTCTGCCTGGGACACCGGGTTTTATTTTTGAAAATCCCGGCGTTGAAAAGCACGATCAACATTGGAAGAAGCACCAGGTCATCGATCAGGTCGGAAACGAGTCGCCTCAGTTCGTCAATTTTGTCGGCGACGAGCGACCTGAACTTGTGTTCGCTCGCGATGGCGTTTTCGGCTACGTTTCAATCGATCTCAAACTGCCGTTCGGTCCTCAGAAATTCCATGTCATCAGCGGCAAGATCGCCGATACGCCGTTTGGTCACGGACTGGGCGTCGGGGATGTTAACGGTGACGGTCGCCAGGATCTGCTGTTCAAAAACGGGTGGCTGCAGCAACCGGAATCACTCGACGGCGAACCGCTTTGGGTGTTGCACGAATACTCGTTCGCCCAGGCTGGTGGCGCCGATATGTTCGCTTACGATGTCGATGGTGACGGCGACAGCGATGTGATCACCAGCTTGCAGGCGCACGCATTCGGGCTCGCCTGGTACGAACAGGTGCGAAACGGCGATCAGATTGATTTCGTCAAGCACCTGATCATGGGCGAAAAACCCGAAGAAAATCCTTACGGAACCCTCTTCACAGAATTGCACACGGTGGCGCTGCACGATGTCGATGGCGACGGGCTGAAAGATATCGTCACGGGAAAGACATACTGGTCACATCACGATCGCAGTCCGATGTGGGATGCCGGTGCAGTTGTGTACTGGTTCAAACTGGTTCACGGAGCGAACGGCGTTCAGTGGGTTCCGTACCTTGCTGACAGTGAAGCGGGAGTTGGACGCGAACTGAGTGTCGGGGATTTGAACGGTGACGGGCATCCCGATTTCGTGTTGGGTGGCATGAAGGGATGCCATGTGCTGCGTCAAACGGTCGCCAAAGTGTCGAAAGAAGAATGGAATGCGGCCCAGCCAAAGAAACTGGTGGCGATGGCCGAAGGACTTTCTCCGGTCGAGGCGGCAGCCCGGATGACCGTCCCGGACGGATTTCACGTGTCATTGGCTGCAGGTGAACCGCTCGTCCATCAGCCTGTCGCATTCACGATCGACAAACGAGGTCGGCTGTGGGTTGCCGAAGCATATACCTACCCCAATCGGGCTGCGAACGGTGAAGGGCAGGACAAGATCGTCATTCTTGAGGATACCGACGGCGATGGATTGTTTGAATCGCGAAAGGTCTTCATCGAAGGGTTGAATCTGATCAGCGGGCTCGAAGTCGGATTTGGTGGTGTATGGGTCGGGGCCGCGCCGTATCTGATGTTTATTCCCGACCGGGACGGAGACGATGTACCGGACCGGGCTGCAAACGCCGCTCCTTCGCCGCGCGTTCCGTTTCCGAAGGATGTTCCACCCGGAGCCACCGTACTGCTCGACGGATTCGGCTGGCAAGATACTCATGAGACGCTGAATTCGTTCATCTGGGGTCCGGACGGGTGGCTCTACGGTTGCCACGGGGTTTTCACTCATTCGAAAGTTGGCAAGCCCGAAACGAAGGATGCCGACCGGCAAGGCTTGAATGCTGGCGTCTGGCGATACCATCCGACGCGACACGAATTCGAGGTTTTTTCGCACGGAACCAGTAACCCCTGGGGCGTCGATTTCAACGACCGGGGCCAGGCCTTCATTTCCGCATGTGTGATCCCGCATTTGTGGCACATGGTGCAGGGAGGCCGCTACCACCGACAGGGGGGGCAGCACTTCAATCCTTACACCTTCGACGATATCAAAACCATCGCCGATCATGCGCACTATGTCGGGAACCTGGCCGATCATGCGTGGTGGGGTCACGAGCCGAACGCACCCGCAGACACTTTGGCAGCCGGAGGCGGGCACGCTCATTGTGGTGCGATGATTTACCTGGGCGACAATTGGCCCCGTGAATACCACAACCAGATCTTCATGCACAATGTGCACGGCAATCGGGTGAATGAATGTCTGCTTGAACGGTCCGGGTCCGGATTTATTGGCAAACGGGCACCCGATACGATGATTGCGAATGATCGCTGGTTTCGGGGGATCAACCTGAAGTACGGCCCGGACGGCTCGGTCTACCTGATTGACTGGTACGACAAGAATGCCTGCCATCGAACCAATCCGGAAATCTGGGACCGGACAAACGGTCGCGTCTATAACATTTCATTTCAAGGAGGCAGCGATGCCGGTTCCACAGGGACTGAAAAATCGCTTGCCAAATTGAACAGCGGCAAGTGGGACGACCTGGTCGAACTGCTCGGTCATCCCAACGAGTGGTACGTTCGGATGGCGCGACGTCTGATGCAAGAACGGATGGCGACACCACCGCCTGGATCCGTCAAGACGGCAAACGCCGGTGACGATCCATTCGACAAACGTCGTCCCGGTCAACTCGGAACACTGCTTCGCGACGCAACAGGAGTGTCGCAAAAACTTCGAATCCTGTGGACGATCCATTCAGCGTTTGGTCTCAGTCCGGAATTGACGCTGCAACTTCTCGAAGCGAGGGGACCCGAGAGCGAATACCTGCGCGCCTGGGCTATTCAACTGGAACTCGAAGACCGCACTGCGTCGCCCGAATTCGTTGCCAGACTGGCGTCGATGGCGAAGAATGAACCGTCAGCCGTCGTTCGGCTGTACCTCGCTTCGGCCCTGCAGAGGCTGCGACTTGATGATCGTTGGCCGTTGGCCGAGGCATTGATGTCGAGAACCGAAGATGCCAACGACCACAATCTGCCGCTGGTCATCTGGTACGGTGTCGAACCGCTCGTCGAATCGAATCCGGTCCGGGCAATTGCACTTGCGAAGAATGCCAAACTGGTTCAGATCGCCAAATACATCGTTCGCCGCGCTGCTTCGACCGAGCGAACGCTCAATCCTGCGATGGAATGGTTGTCTCAAGCAAGGGAAACTGCGGATCAGGAAATGTTGCTGGATGAAATGCGGGCTGCGTTTGAAGGGCGGGTCAACATTCCGCAGCCTGCCGCCTGGGTTCCTGCCTACGATACACTTTTGAAGAGTACGTCATCTGTCGTTCGCCGTAAGGCTGATCTGATTGCCGTTGCTTTTGGCGATAAACGCATCCTGCCTCGAATGCGCACGGTCCTTGCAGATTCGACATTACCCGTCGAGCAGCGCCAGCGGGCACTTGATCTGATCGTGAAAGGTCGCGATACCGAAGCCGCTCCAGCGCTGCGAGCGGCACTTGACGCTCCGGAGCTGCGCGGTGCTGCCATCCGGGCTCTTGCGGCATACGACGATCAGGAGACTTCACCGGCACTTCTTTCGCTTTATGCGAAACTCAGCGATTCAGAAAAACGCGACGCGATCAATACACTCGTCGGTCGCCCCGCATCAGCAAGGATGTTATTCGATTCGATCGAGAACGGTTCCGTTCCTCGCACCGATGTACACGCCTACCATGTTCAACAACTGATCGGTTTCAAGGATGCGGAACTTGCCAAACGAATCACGTCGGTGTGGGGAGAAATACGGGCGACGGCTGCCGACAAACTGGTGCTGATCGCGAAATACAAAACCGCACTGACGCCAGGTCATTTGAAAACTGCGGACCTGAGTAACGGTCGTCGGTTGTTCACGAAAACCTGTTCGGCCTGCCATTTGTTGTTCGGTGAAGGGGGGAAGATCGGTCCGGATATCACGGGATCAAATCGTGCGAATATCGATTACCTTCTGGAAAACATTCTTGATCCGTCGGCAATTGTTGGAAAGGATTACCGGATGACCGTCATTGCAACGACAAATGGACGAATTATTTCGGGTCTGATCCAGAAAGAAACCGATAGCGCGGTGACCTTGCGTACGATCAATGATACGGTAGTCGTTGCAAAGTCCGAAATCGACGAGCGGACGCTGTCTGAACTGTCGCTAATGCCCGAAGGACAACTGAATCCACTGTCAGCGAGCGAACAGCGCGACTTGATCGCCTATCTGGGAACGCCGAATCAGGTTGCTTTACGTGGGTTAAAAGCACCGATCGATTCCGGGACGGGACGCGTGCCAGGCGTCATTGAGGGCGAAGCGATGAAGATTGTCGGCAAAACCGGTGGCAATGCGAGCGGTCAGGCGATGGGCGGATTTCCAAAAGACAAGTGGTCGGGCAACGAT
>JANXOO010000827.1 GCA_025353525.1 Schlesneria sp.
ATCAGCGCCAAGATGAAGGTTTCTTCAACAAGTCGCCGTCTGCAGGGAGTTTTGGCCCATTTTGCCGGATCCCTGTGCTCCGGTGAAACTCATCAAAATGCAAAAATGTCGCAACTCATGTTGCACCGGGGTTTGAACGACCGTCGATCAATCAACCGGTTCGCTGGCGCGCTTCGGCGAGCATCTTATCAAAAAGTTGTCGCTGAACGGTCAATTCACCTGCGGGGTCCTCCGGAATCGGCCCCTCTTCGAACATCATCCAGCCGGAATAGTCTGCCTTCACGTACAGGTCGAGCAATTGTTCCCACGGATAGTTTGGCTTGTCGAATCGGTGAATATGTGTCGTCTGGCCGAGTCGACTTTTGACCAGATTGAAATTGTGTTCGAGGCCGGGGGTCTCCAGATCCTGCGGGTTTGAATTCCAGCAGATTGCCAGATTCGGATTGTCGGCCACATCGAGAATCGCCTTGATCGTCGGTAATTGAGCGCATTGCCCATGAACTTCCAGGCGAATCTGCTGTCCGAACCCGTTTCCGTATTCTGCGACTTCGTTTAACGCGCGACCGATTTGCTCGATCGTCTTTTCACGCGGGACATCCTTGTGGAACGAATCGGGCTTCACTTTCACTCCCGACCCGCCCACATCATGGCTGAGTCTTACAAACCCTTTCGTCGCTTCAATTGCCTGCTTCAATCGGGCCGGATCCGGGTTGTCGAAACGTTCGTCGCTGCCGATACCGACCATTTGCACGGGTGTCGATTCGAAACGAGCCCGAACGTCATTGCGTTCGGATTCATTCAAACTCGGCTCGACCCCGTGTTTGTGCGTCGTTCGCAGTTCGACGCCGAAGACTTTTGCCCGTTCACAGTTTTCGAGCAGCGTCGGCAAGTCCCAGTCTTTACCCCACTGATAGGTGACCAGTCCATAGCGGATACCCGCCCCCTTTTTCTCAAGAAGTGGCTCCTGAGAAAGAACGGATCGGGGCAACCCCGTCATGGCAAGAGTACTCACAGCTGCTGCAATGACTGTTGTCGAGAGTAATTCACGTCGGGAAATGTCTGGCATTTGTGTCTCCGCAATCTTGTGCTACGACGAGGCCAACTGGCGTTCCGCGATTTCAATGGCTTTCAGCGAACCGCGTGCTTTGCTTAATGTTTCTTCGTATTCGGATGCGGGAACACTGTCCGCAACGATTCCTGCACCTGCCTGGATGTAGGCCGTTTGACCGATCATAACAATCGTTCGCAACGCGATACACGTATCCATATGTCCGGTAAAGTCGAGATACCCGACAGCCCCGCCGTAGGGGCCGCGACGGTGCGGCTCCAGTTCGTCGATAATTTCCATCGCACGCACTTTAGGAGCACCCGAGAGCGTCCCGGCAGGCAATCCCGCACGCAGTGCATCCAGTGCTGTCTTGCCTGGCGACAGTTTTCCCGTAACGGTCGAACTGATGTGCATCACGTGACTGTAGCGTTCGACGTGCATGATGTCGCTGATCTCGACCGAACCGTATTCGGCAACGCGTCCGACATCGTTTCGCGCCAGGTCGACCAGCATCACGTGCTCGGCACGTTCCTTTTCGTCGGCGAGCAGTTCTCGTTCAAGTTCCAGATCTTCGGCTTCGGTTTTACCACGACGACGGGTTCCTGCGAGCGGTCGAATCGTCGTTCGCCCGTCTTCGACACGCACCATAATCTCGGGCGAACTTCCGATCAGATTCACTTTGGGAGTCCGCAACAGAAACATGAACGGACTGGGGTTCACAACCCGTAGCGCACGGTAGATGTCGAGCGAAGTGGCGGTGGTCGATACCTCAAGACGCTGACTGAGCACGACCTGGAAAATATCTCCCGCGCGAATATATTCCTTGCATTTTTCGACGGCATTTTCGTAGCCTTCGCGCGACAGGTTTGACCGAAATGACAATGAGGGATCACCCGTCAGCCGGATGTCGGTCAATCGAAGCGTCTCGTTCGGCGAATCAAGTTGTTCGCACGATTCGTCAACACGACGACACGCCGCATCATAGGCTTGGCGCAAGTTGCCATGCCTGACATCCGCATGCACAACGACCCGGATCGTCTTTTGAATCTGATCAAACACGACCATGCGATCGTACATGGCAAACGACATGTCAGGCAGTTTGCGATCGTCTTCGGGCGGGTTCGGAAGCCGCTCTGTATATCGAACGGTGTCGTATCCGGCGTATCCCACCGCACCACCACAGAACCGTGGCAATCCGGCCAGATGCGGGGCGCGGTACTGTTCAATCATCGCGTGCAGATGCTCGAGCGGATCATCGACGGTGTATTGTTTCGTCTCGCCCTTGTCAGTCACCTCGATTTTTCGGTCGTACGCGTCAATTTGCAAAAATGGTCCGGCACCGAGAAAACTGTATCGTCCAACGCGTTCGCCACCGACAACGCTTTCAAACAGAAATGAATTGTCATCGTCTTGCAAACGGCAATACGCACTGACGGGCGTCAAAGTGTCGCTGATCAACTGCCGAAAGACGGGTACAAAACACTTCCCTGTCGACAGTTGTTGAAACGTCGCAAAGTCGGGCTGGTAGTCTTCAGGCGACTGTGAATGAGGCATTTCCGATTGTCCATTTTTGGCATAGCACCGGGTCTCGCCCGCAATCCGAGAGGAATGCAAGGTCGCTGCCAAGCCGCTGATTCGGGCTGTTTCGCTGCTCAATGAGAGTCCCGTCCTCCCGGCCCTTTGTTGTCGTTGCCAATGCAACGATTCTTAAAAGTGAGTACGACGGAAATCCGGCGGCATCTGCACCGCAAATCCCGACCGACAGAATAGAGGATCATGAATCAGGTAGTAAGTCTCAAACCGCACGAAAACCTTTAAAAAAAAGGGGACGGGCACCAGGAGCCAGTTTCCCTTTTTCAGCCGGTAAATTTTTCACTGCCGGTCGCCTGAGAACACCGAATTGTCAGGACCTACTGGTTTTTTCCCGTGGAAAGATCATAGGTCGCGCGCTGGACTTTCGACTGACGTTCGGACAACTGCTTCAACTGCCCGACGACATCCGATTCCGTCGCCTGTTCGCCGTCGACAAGGCGACCGAGTTGTTTAGTTCGGCGGTTCACCCGGAACTGGAGCGATCGCAACATTTTGAGTTCGGCCAGTTTGTTGACCAGCCCCTGCTTTTGCTGTTCCTGCTTTTCCTGTGGCGATTGTGGAGGTTGCTGTTTCTTGTCTTTGGCCTTTTCGATCTCTTTTTGCAACGCTTCGATCAACTCTTTCAAACCTTCCACCAGATCCTGCTCGATGTTCTGTGTGATCTCACCAACATCCGCCTGATCGAGCCGTTTGACAATTGTCAGCATGTCATCCCGAATCTGTTCGACCGCTTCCGGGAACGCAATCGATGATCCCTCTTCTTTCAAAAGTGTCAACGCTTTGGCCGCCAAAATCGAGATCTCATCCTCGCTACGTGCCAGTTCCACCGCCCGATTCCTGTGCCGGTCGGTTCGACTGTCAACCGGTACAACATGAATCGCCAAAGTCGCATTGTTGACTGCTTCCTGCCTGAGCAACATGTCGCGAAAACGGGCTTCAAGTTTTGTCAGAACCAGTTCCCTTTCTTCTTCACGAAGCTGGCGAAGAATCTCCTCCAGTTTTTCCCTGGCCTTCAACAATTCAGCAATCGCCTTGTCCTGTTTGTCGGAAGCCCCTTTCTTGTTGTTCTTTTTCAGCTCTTCAATCGCTCGGTCCATTTCCTGTTTCGCTCGCTCGATCTCGTCTCGCCCGGCTGTCTTGTCGGTTTTTTCTTTCGATTCATCGTTTTGTTGAGAGTGATCCTGTTGTTCGTTCTGGTCCTGGTTTTCCTGTGGTTGCTCACCCTCTTGAGGTTGCCCGTCTTGCGGCTTGCCGTCCTGGGGCTTGCCGTCTTGTGGCTTGCTCTCTTTCGGTTTTCCGTCTTTTGGCTTACCTGCTTTCGGTTTTCCTCTGGATGGCTTTCCCGGCTGTGGTCTGCCGTCTTTTGGCTTTCCACTTTTGGGATCGCCCGGCTTCGGTGCGTCATCAGGTTTCTGATCTTCAGTGCCTGGCTTTTGTTCTTTCCCGTCAGCGTCATCCGGCTTTTCGTCGTTCTTGTTTTTCGGATCGTTCGGGCTCTGGGGCGAACCTTCGTTTCCGTCCGGTTTCGACTTGTCCTCATCCTTTGAGTCAGATTCGTCCTTGTCGCCTGGTTTCCTCTCGCCATCAGTACCGGGCTTCTTGTCCGGCTTTCCACCAGTTTTCGGCTCCTTCCCGGATTTGTTCCCCTCGTCCTTGCGGGGGTTCTTCCCTGCATCTTGTGCGTTCATTTTTTCGACGAGGTTTTTAGCCGAATCAGCAACCTTCTTTTGTTGTGATTGCAAATCGGAATTGCTACCACCGCGTTCCGTATTAGCACGGGCGTCGGTCTCTTTTCCGATCAGCTTGTTGACATCCTTGATCAGTTCCTGGATTCGCTTCTTTTCGCGTTCCAGGTCATCTTTCCTCGCTTCGCTCATCAATAGCTCGAGAATCGATTGCAGTTCCGCGACGACCAGTTCCTGACGTTCGACGGCATCGCCGAGTTGATCCTTTTTGAGCAGGTCGGTCAGCTTCTGGAACTGTTCCGGGATCCGGCTTTCCTTGCTTTTACCGCTGGCTCGCAACAGGAGTTCAGCGCGTCCGGGATCGGTCTTGCGAAGATACTCGCTCAGTTGCAGAAGGGTTCCTTCGAACCGGCGATACCGCATTTCGATCGATTCCTGCGTCGCCGCCAAATTCGGTACGGGAGCGGATTCGACGGGGGCTGTTGCCGCATTCTGTTCCGGATCGATGGCAATTGTTTGCCGCTCGTTGAAGACGATCGCAACGAACGCGAAGACGGCAAACAGTACGCGACCTGGAAATCGAAAGAACATCGCACAGTCTCCGCAAGGCAGGAAATGAGTCCCTGCGATTCTATCGCGTATCGCGACCGGAGGCTACGGGATTGAAGAACTGGAATGGGCGTCACGTCTTGTGACAGCCGGTTCCATGTGAAGGTCGCATCAAGCGGCGACTGCAAGATCGTTCGAAACATCGCCTGTGCGACGGAACCGATCAGACATTGACCTGGTTTTTGGACTGCTGATCTGACGCAGAGCTTCGCTTAATGCCTCGTCTCCTTGAAGGCTTTCAGCCGGTTCCGCAACAACTTTGACGTCGGGAGTGACTCCTGAACCGGCCATCTCGCGACCGTCCGGACTGTAAAACTTTGCCGTTGTCAGCCGCAATGCCGCAGGAAATGTTTGCAGCGGGAACAGAGTTTGAACAGTCCCTTTGCCATACGATTTTTCGCCGACAATGACACCCCGATGATTTTCCTGGATCGCTGCGGCGAAAATTTCACTGGCACTTGCACTGTTGCGATCGACGAGGACGACCAGTGGCATTTTCCACGTATTCTCAAAATGAGCCTTTTCTCGCGAATTATCCCCGTCCGTCCGACCTCGGGTAGCGACAATCGTTCCCGACGACAAAAAGCGGTCAGACAATGCAATCGCGGTCGTCAGTAAACCACCGGGATTGCCTCGCAAATCGATAATCAGCGACTTCATCCCACGTTGATGCAGACTCATCAATGCCGTGTCAATTTCGTTCATTGTTGAATCGGCAAACTGTTCGAGCTTCAGGTATCCGACCCCTTCTGCAGGGTTTTCCATCCGTACGTCGACAACACTGTGCAACGCAATCTTTTGTCTGGTCAACGTTACATCACCCGATTGACTACCGCGACTCGCCCGGATTTCGACGGGAGTTCCCACGGGCCCGACGATCAAATCGACTGCCCGATTCATATCGAGTTTTTTCAATGCCCGGCCGTCGACGTGCGTGATAATGTCGCCTCGCTGGAAATCAGCCAAAGCGGCGGGGCCACCTGGCAGCAATTTCGTAATCTTCAAACCGACAGAATTCGATTCGACTTCGACGCCGATCCCGACGACGTTATCTTTCAATCCGACACTGGGGCCTGCATATTTTTCAGGTGGAAGCAGCGTCGAGAACTGATCGAGGCTGTCGGTCGCTCCATAGGTGAATTCAAGGCCGATCGCCGAAGGATTGATCCCGATCGAATGGGCGGCCATCTGCTGCACTTCACGCAAAACCCCGATTGCGTCGTTGGCGCTGCGAGGGCGGACGGTCGTCCTCAACAATTGCAAATCCTGTTGAAAATCTGCGATCGCTGATGTCGATCCGAGCACTCGAGCGGCTTCGACGAAGGCCGGTATGTCCAATGCCAAAGCAACGTGATTCAGCGCGTTATCGACGCGTCGAGAATACGACGCCGGACCAAGATGTCGTTCATCGATCAATGCCGATACTTCGGAGTAAAAGGATTCGGCCCCCTGCGGTGTCAATTGGTTCAGCATCCGCAAAACGCGAGGATCTGAATATCGCTGCGAGATCTTCTCTGCGACGGAAGGCTTGTTTGTCGCAGGTGCCTCGGGCCTGGCGGGCTTTTCCGACCCCGCCGGCACCTCCTTTGGACTCGATTCGACCGACAAATCCGGAACGAACGATTGCGTGGGGACAAGAGCTGGCCTGACACGACGGCCTGTCAGCGGCAGTCGCACTTCGCCAGCCGCATCATCGGCATCGGGCGAATAGAATGGCGATGGTACCGAAGGCGTATCTTCTAACTTGTATCGAACGCGAGTGGCCAAAGCTCCCGGTGGGGCGTAAAATTGTGGCGTTGCTCTCCTGGATGACGGCGAGACGCACCGACTGCAATTGCTTTGAGCGTACAACCGGCCGGACACTGCCCCGACGAACAGCAGCGAATAGCTGACTATCCGCAGCGATTTGATTTTCCGATGAAACATGTGAATTCTCCTGTGATTGAAGTGACACACACCCTACTCAGTTCTGCACCAGCAGAGCGTCGAGCGAGCATTCTTCAAACTCCGAATCGACGTAGAATTCCGTCTGCTCGTTGAACTCGAATCCGGTGACGGCCGCTTCAGCAACGACAGGCAAAACAGTTTCACCACGCGCGACTCTCATAGATGCCGGGGCTTCAATTCCCAGCCTGACTTTTCCAGATCCGGTCTTAATCACTCGGATGACAATATCGTTTCCAATCCTGATTTCTTCGTCTCGTTTTCGCGTCAGTACTAACATGGCGTCTTCTCCCGTTCCGGTTTTCTATTCAGTCAGACCAGTCGAGACCCGCTCACTTTGGCGAGTCAATCGCTCGACATGATGAGGGCTATTGCAGCCCTCGTGCCAATCGCACAAATCTTGTCAAGAGAAGTTCGAAACGCCCTGTTTTCGGCAGTTTTCGCCTTGTAATCATTGCAGAACGCATCCTTCGGCGAGTTCCGCCGCAGATTTCGTGTAACGACTTCCAGGACGAAAGAGTCAGCGTGTAATTCTTACCAAATCGAATCGACGCATGCGAAATCTGTTTGACCTCAATGTGAAAACACTGCAGAGGGAAATCAGCATTCCGGAAAAGAACGGATATGACGGAGAGGCAAGATATCGCGAGTCGCCGGGTACTCGGCAACGCCACGCTGTCAAACCTCAGAAGACAAACATAAATTCGTTTGCATTCAAAATCGCACGACAGAAAGCGTCGAGACTATGATTGCTAATCAGCTCGATCGCAGCCCCTTTTTCTTCGTCCGAGGGTTGGCGCAAGAATGCCAGCCAGTAGGCGCAATCGACCTGCGCGGCGGGATCGGCGCCCGCTTCCAGGCGAAGTCGGGCCGAAAACAGAGTCGCTTGCTGCACAATGAATCGACTGTTCAAGAGGTTAAGTGCCTGCAAGGCGGTGATTGAGGACGTTCGTTTGGGTGCAATCTGTCCAGCGTCCGGGCAATCAAATTGACCGAAAATCTCGTCGAGTTGCATGCGGGGCTTCGCTTGATAGACCATGCGCCGACTTTCGGCTGGCCCCAGTTGCCGCTTTGAATTGTAAACCTTGACGTAATTGGTATTGGGCTCGAACAGGTCGAAACCAGGCCCTTGCATTCGGTCGTCCAGATTGCCGCTGATCGAAAGAATCGCGTCGCGGATCGGTTCGGCTTCAAGGCGTCGTGGCGGAAATCGCCATAAAAGTCGCGTCGCAGCATCCACTTGTAATGCCTCTGGCCGCATCTGACTCGACTGACGATATGTGGCAGAATTGACGATCATCCGGTGAAGTCGTTTGGGAGAATTTCCCTCATTCGTTTCGCTGGCCAGCCAATCGAGCAATTCCGGATGCGACGGCGGAACTCCGTTTCTTCCGAAATCGCTGGGCGTTGCCACCAGACCTTGCCCGAAATGAAACTGCCACAGTCGATTCACCATCACACGTGCGGTCAGCGGATGTTCGGGTGAGGCGATTCCGCTGGCGAGTGCCCGACGCCGTTCCGAATCCGTTGAATCATTGGCAAGTTGCCACGTTGCGCCGAACGCCGTCAAACCTGCTGGCAAGGTCGGTTCTTTCGGAAGCAATGGATCTCCCCGGTGGAGTCGGTTGGTTGGCTCCGGAATTACAAACCGTCCTGCGTAAACGACCTGTGTCGCTGCCAGGCTCTGAACTTGCTGTTGCAGCAGATTCCGCCTCGCGACCAACGGTCTCGCGATGGCCCGTTCTTTTTCCGAAAGTCCCTCATCATTGAATGCAGGTAACGATGACGTACTGCTGCCAAAATCGAGTCGATCTTCGGACGAAGCGACGAGTGTCAGCGAATCGACCGTCAATCCGGCCTCGATCCGATAGGATGTCGGAATCCGGTCCTGAAACTGACCATTCTCGGGTCGATCGCGACTCCATATCACGAGATCAATGTCGACCGGCTCGATGAATTCGAGCATCACCCAACCACGGCCCGGCTCATTGGAAATCCAGCTGGCCGAATTTCCGTAGCGCCCGTCATTGACGTGCGACAATTGGTGAATTTCAGAGCCCGGCAAGTTTGACGAGGACGTGACTTTCGTAACGAAATCTGATCGGGCGACATTTTTTGAAAGAGAGGCGGTCGTTGCTTCAAAAACTTCCAGCTCGTCCAGGCAAGGTTCGCCTCCCGTCGTCGCTTCAATCGAAAATCTGACGAAGCGGGCTGTCACCGGCAAAAACCGATCGATATTGGCTTGCCGCCGAACTGGTCGTCGCGATCGCTTTGACATTCCGTCGGCTTCGCGAATGTTTGCGATCGGCTCGTACCGGATCAGTTCCATGTCGACCCGGGCCAGTTCTGTCCGGATTGCTTCCGACAATTTCTGATTCTGATCGGCGGCGGCTGAATTGATCGGTCGTTCGCCGTGCTGAACGCCTGAAAATGCTGCTTTCATCGCGTAGTAGTCGACTTGCGAGATCGGGTCAAATTTATGGTTGTGGCAACGAGCACATCCGACAGTCAGCCCGAAGAATGCACTCGCCGTCGTACTGACCATGTCGTGTAATTCGTCGGCCCGCTGTTGGGCCGTCAAACCGGGATCGGGGCTCTTCACCCGATCCCACGCCCCGGCGACCAGAAAACCTGTCGCTTCATCAATCCCGAGTGTGTCTCCTGCAAGCTGCTGGAACAGGAAATCACGAATTGGCAGGTCTTCGTTGAATGCTCGAATGACAAAATCGCGATATGGCCAGGCGTTTGGTCGCGGCTGGTTGGTTTCAAAACCGTCACTCTCGGCAAACCGGACGACATCGAGCCAGTGCCTGGCCCATCGCTCGCCAAAATGAGGCGACGCCAGTAACCGGTCCACCAACCGCTCGTA
>JANXOO010000852.1 GCA_025353525.1 Schlesneria sp.
CTCGCGACGCCGAATGGGGATTTCACAGCGATAAGGCGACTGGTAGTGGAAAGTTTACCGGCTGAAAAAGGGGGACAGGGGCAAGGAAGACTCGAAAAAGGGGGACCTGAAAAAGGGGGACAGGCACCAGGAAGACCTGGAGCCAGTCCCCTTTTTTCAGGCTCGCTCACGCTATTGCCGCCAGAGAGTTGTGACGGTTGCGGATTGTGCTGCGAAGGGATTGGTTCGCCTGTTCTGCTTTACGCGTCACGACCGGGATTGCCTGATGGCCATCCCTTTCGTCCGATCGATCTTCCGGAAATTCTGGTTCGGGAGATTGATGACCATTTCTCGGGATTGACGCGCGGCCAGGAGCTACAGGATCGATGTCTGTGGTTCGATCCTTCCTCACGCTCTTGCCGACATTACGAGTTTCGGCCACAGATCTGCCGTGACTATGAACTCGGAGGCCGGGCATGTTTGCAGCGGCGAAAGGACGAACTGAACCCGATTCGCAAAACTGATTGAGGATCTTGATGATGGTGATATGGCGAATGATGATTGTCACAACCGCGTTGATTGTCACGACGACTGCCCTTCGACTTGACGCGGCAAATGATCACTGGAAAGCCGGTACCGCGCGGACCAGGATTACTCCGTCCAAACCACTTTGGATGGCAGGATACGGAAGCAGGACGGTGCCCGCACAGGGCACGTTTCATGACTTGTATGTTCGAATTCTCGTATTGGAAGATGCTGCCGGACATCGTGGAATCGTACTGTCCAGCGACACGCTCGGAATTCCCAAATTGATGTACGACGAGATCTGTGTGACGCTCGAGTCCCGTTACGGATTGAATCGGTCGCAAGTCATGCTCAACGCCTCGCACACACATTGTGGTCCGGTCCTTAAGGGAGCGTTACTCGATATCTATCCGTTGAACGATGAGCAATTAAGTGATGTCAATGAGTATTCTGACTGGCTCGTATCCGAAATCGTTGCCACGATCGGTACGGCGATTGACGATCTTCAACCAGCCACAATCTCACGCGGGATGGGGACGAGTGATTTTGCGGTGAACCGCCGCCTGAACCGCGAGCCCGATGTTCCCGTACTGCGTGAAAACAATCTTCTTTTGGGGCCGGTCGACCATACTGTTCCGGTGCTGGCCGTGAAGGATGCCCATGGTAAACTGAAAGCAGTCGTGTTTACTTACGCATGCCACAACACGACGCTTGATTTTCAACAATGGTGCGGTGACTATGCGGGTTTCGCCCAGTTATCGCTTGAATCCCGATACCCCGGGGTGGCGGCCATGTTCTGCATGGGTTGTGGTGCCGATCAGAACCCGATTCCCCGGCGAACACTTGAAGTCTGCCAGAATTATGGTGAACGACTTTCGACCGCTGTTCAGTCTGTTCTGGATCGGCCCCTCACCCCGGTCGGCAA
>JANXOO010000855.1 GCA_025353525.1 Schlesneria sp.
CGCTCTCGCGATTCCTGGCGTTGGCGCATTGGTCGCCGCTGGACCGATCATGGCAGCGCTCGCCGGTGCAACCGTCGGCGGCACGGTTGGGGGCATCACAGGGGCGCTGATCGGTATGGGCATTCCCGAGTTTGAAGCGAAGCGATATGAAGAGCGAGTCAAAGGGGGACATGCGCTCATTTCTGTGCATTCGGAAACGTCCGTAGATACGAATCGCGCCAAAGATATCTTCAAAGTAGAAGGCGCGGAAGATATTGCGACATCGACCGAAAAGTCGATTGCTTAACCAGCGTATATCGAGCATTATTCGATCGCGGTGGGTACCATCACCGAATTATCGAGAGACACATTGAGGCTCAGGCACTTATTTGTCAGGACCACACCATCGAAGAATAATTGCAAGCGCCGCGTATTCTCTTGGGTCGCCCCTGATCAAGTGGCTACCACTCCACGCCGACGACGCGAAATACTGTGTTCAGTTTTCGCTGCGTCGGCCGTTTTCATTTGACTTGCTTCTCGTGATTCTCGTCCAATCTTGTAATGCTTAATGACACCGCTTTCGATTGTCGCAGCGAGTCTGCGATTCTCGCGCGAGGTTTTCCGGTATTGCACCGATCCCTCATTTCGGACGAGTTCGCCATATTCGTGATAACATCGCGAATGTCATGACGCGTTATTCGCCAGAGCGCCATTCATCGGCCAGGTCGCTGAGGCGTTTCCGGGTATGGATTTCCCAGAGTGAGTCATCGTATTTGCCTGCTCGTGCAGCGGCGTTAAGTTTGCGAGCGAAATCCTTGTCCTGTGTTCGAACTGTCCAATCAATAAAGTGGGCACTGGTTCGATAGCTTGCGTCATGCCTGGCCTCAGCGAGTCTCTTTGGTGTCAACATTGCACCGTGTGATTCAGGTTCGTATTGGAACCAGCGTATATAATCGGCCAGACCTTCAACGACCCAACCCGGCGTGGGCACCGCCTTTGGATTAGTGAGCCGAGCACTTCCGTAGTCCTGCACGACGTGAACCAGTTCATGGATCACACAGCCTTTTGCTTCGTCCTTTAAATGAATGCGGAACCAGCTCGCATTCAAATCAACTCGTGAACCGTTTGCCGCGGCCGGAATTCCTTTCGGCATGTCATTGCGATAACGCAGTCTGACTTTTTCTGCGGCCTGAAAACCGTCACCGGAAAGCATCTCGACTATCTTTGGATACCAGGTACGAATCACCGGCGCAAGTTCCGACTCGGACCACTCTTTCAAATCAGATGCTTCGGTGAGATCGATTTGAAAATGATATCCGGCGTCGGTCGTGTGAAAGTTCACCAACGTCAGAGGCTTACCAGCGGGAATATATTCCGGATCTGGCCCATCCAGCGAAACGATGTCAATTTCGCTGAAAAACGTCAGGCCGAAAGGATCCCGCTTTTCCGTCGGTTCGACTGCAAACAGCAAGTAACGAAAGCGGCCAATCACTCCTTCCGAGTCCGTGATTGATACGCCGTGCCTTCCTCCCGTATCTCCCTTGGCAGGCCTTGTGTCGACTCCGGCGATTCGTCTCCAGCCGCAATCTTCCGGCTTACGATCGCGTCGCGGTTCCGGGTCGAATGCGGCGCCATCACCATTCGATCCGTAGACAATGAAAACCTGTGGCGCGCGATCTCCCGTGTGCCGCGAAAAGGAACTGATTCGCTTGACGGAGGTCACCTTGCCAAGATCCGCCGTAATTCTGCCGCCGTCGGAACCGGCTCGAAAGAAAAAGTTCCCCCGTGGTTCATCGTCACCTGCAGGAACGCGGCCATCATGCAGCGCCGCCAATGCGGCACTATTGCCGTCGGGCTCTCCGTCGACCAGCTTCCATTTGGCAGACGTCCCGGCATCATTCGTTGACGGTGATTCGATCTTCTGGAATGTGAAACCAGTTCCCGCGTCAAGCTGTTCCAACGTTACTTGAACTTCAGCAAACAACGCGCCCGCCTGAAAAGACCAGAAACCTGCAACACACACCGCGAAGGCGAATTTCATAAAACGGTCCATCTGTCGAATGCTCGGGATTTGTGCATTCCCGATTGCGAACGGGGAACATCAGATCATGAAATACCAGCCCTGCCGGTCGTTTGCGATATCTCCGCGGCGCGGGCACGTTTCGCAGACATCGCTGCCAACAATTTCATAGGCGAACCGGACTGCTTCCAGGGTACTCGACCAGACCCCTTCCGTTTCCTGAAACATGAAGACGCGTTCCCGACCCAATTGCCGCATCAGGCCACTGGAATCAATGACCGACATCAAGTCGGGGCGGATTCCACACAGCAATACGTCGACGTTGCGAGTGTGCATTCTCGCCACGAATTTGTCGAGCACGCGCAGGCAGACCGCGTCGGCGTTTCGAGCACGTTTCAATCGCAAAACCACAACTCGCACGCCCTGGTCTGCGCCTTCTGCAATTGATTCGAAATGTTCTTCCAGTTCCGGAGCTGCTCCGAAAAAGAGCTCGCCTTCAAGGCTGTAGACGCGGATCCGGTTGCAGACGACATCGGTCGAAATCCGCTCGCGAACGATTCGGTCGGGGGCGAGTGTCAATTCAGTCAGGTGGACTCGCGCCGCGCGGGGAACGTACATCACGAACGACAGAAAAACGCCAATCATCACGCAAAACTCAATCGAGACGGCGACAGCCGAGATCGCCGTCAGGACGACGATCCATGCGTCGAACCGGGTTGTCTTGAGGTGATACATCACTTCGTGTCGATCGACCATTCTCCACGAGGTCAAAATCAGAATTCCCGCCAGTCCCGATCTGGGGATGTAGTAGGCGTACGGGGAAAAGAGGACAATCGTGAGGGCCACTGCCAGTGCTGAAATGATTCCCGACCATTGCGTACAGCCGCCTGCCTGGTGATTGATATTGGAACGGGTCAATGATCCGGAACCGGGAAAGCAATGAAACATGCTACCGACAAGATTCGCCAATCCTTCGCTCAGGCATTGCTGATTGATATCGAGTTTCTGGCCGGTCTTGTTCGCGATCGCCTTCGCCATTGCGATTGCTTCGAGCAACCCGAGTAACGCGATTGCAAAACTGCTGCTCGCCAATTCGCGAACGTGATTCCAGTGAATTTCAGGCAAAGCAAACGACGGCAACTTCGCCGGAATGGCACCGACAACTTTCACCCCCTGTTTTTCGAGCTGGAACCCCCAGACAAGCGCGGCCACGCACAGCAACGACACCAGAAATTCGGGGATTCGGAGCTGCCGACGAAGGTTGATCCAGCGAATCGCGAGTGCGATCGCGATCGTTGCCAACCCTACGAACAACGCGGTTTGATTGGTGTCGCCGATATGTAACAGCGTCAGCCAGAACTTCTTGAGGAAGTGATCTTCGGCCGCTCCTTGAGCCTTCAAGCCCAGGAGATTCTTCAGTTGATCCAATACGAGTAGTACAGACGCACCCACCGTGAATCCGACGATAACCGCGTGCGAAATATAACGAGAGAGATCACCAAGTCGCAGAAGTGTGATTCCCGTCTGGATGATACCGACAAGAAATGCCAGCAGGATCACCACCGCCACCTTCGCGGGATCGTCATCGGCAAATTTGAATGAGATCAAAGCACTCAGGATGGCAATCGAAATGGCATTAGTTGGCCCGTTAATCAATTGCTTCGACGAATCGAAGAGAGCTCCGACACCCGTCATCACAATGGCCGTGTACAGTCCGTATTGCGGAGGAATCCCGGCGATCAATGCATACGCCATCGCCTGACGCA
>JANXOO010000861.1 GCA_025353525.1 Schlesneria sp.
CGTCTGCGACAATCTGAACACGCATACCATCGGTGCATTCTACGAAGCGTTTAAACCCGAACGAGCACGCTCTTACGTTCGGCGAATCGATTTTTGCTTCACACCCAAACACGGCAGCTGGCTGAACATCGCCGAGGATGAACTGAGCAGCATGACACGTCAATGTATCGGCGGACGAAGACTCGGCGAGTTGGAAATCCTCCAGCGAGAAATCGCCGCGTGGTCACCGGACGTGAATCACACGCAACGAGGCATCGACTGGCGAATGAAAATCGACGACGCTCGATACAAACTCAAGTCCGTCTACCCTAAAATTCAATGCTGACAAACCACTAGCAGCCACGCGCCGAGTGGCGCCAAGGGGATTTTTGCACTCATAAATGTCTTACACGACTTTCAGTCCGGTCGCGCGAAACCGGTCAATGACGGGATCAATAGTCTCTCGCGATGGCGGTTTTGGATGCTGTTTTCCCGTTCAAGCTCTGCATCGGCTTCGGAACGCTGCGATTTGCGATCGTCGTTCATGGATTTTGTGTTTCAGTGTCGAATTATCCCTGGTGCTGAATGCCATCCAAATAGCCCTGGGCACCGGTTTTCACGTTAGCGGCGTTGGCCTCGTCCGTATCGATGTGCATCGCCAGTGAAAAATTCGGATCCACGCGAATAAGAACGTCACCAAAAATCAGCTCGCGGTCGCCAGTGATGCGGACCCGCACCACCGATTTGTCGCGCACGCCATAGCGGAGCGCATCATGCGGTGTCATGTGGATGTGTCGCGATGCGCAGATAACGCCCTTGTCCACCGTTATGCTGCCCGACGAGCCTTCGAGCGTACATCCTGGCGTATTCGCTATATCGCCGCTCTCGCGGATGGGCGGATGCACGCCGAGCTTGAACTGTTCGGTCATCGCGATCTCGATTTGAGTGTACTTGCGCGCCGGTCCGAGCACGCGCACACGCTCGATGCGTCCTTTTGGCCCGACGATCGTCAACTGCTCCTTACATGCATACTGGCCGGGTTGGGAGAGATCCGCATGCTTCGTGAGCTGGTGGCCCTTGCCGAACAGCGCCTCGACGTGTTCCTGCGTCAGGTGTATGTGATGCGCCGAGACCTCGACCAGAAACGGCTTCTGTTTCTGAGTTTCAAGCGCACGCACAACGGTCGATCGGCTCAATGCTCGCAGCGCCTCACGCGCCATCATGCGTTCTTCGTCGGTGGGCACGACAAGCACCGCGACCTTCGAGTGATCGGTCGAGATGCGGCATACCTCGTCGAATCCCCGTGCATCGCAGTTTCGCTGGTCATCAAGCTCCACGCCCATGCATTCCAGGCCCTGGAGCGCCAGTACACGCACCTCAGCGCTACCCTGGCCAATCCCGCCGGTAAAGATCACTGCTTCCAGGCCGCCCATCGCCGCCACGTAGCTGCCGATGTACTTCCGCACGCGATAGCAATAGACTTTGACTGCGAGGAGCGCACGCGACTGCCCTTGGCCAGCAGCCTTGAGGACTTCGCGCATATCGCTCGAAACCCCCGACAGTCCGAGCAGCCCGCTCTTTTTGTTGAATAACTCTTCGCTCTGGATCGCCGTGAGCTTCTCCGTCCGTTCGAGGAACGCGGACAACCCGGGGTCCACGTCGCCGCAGCGAGTCCCCATGATCAGTCCCTCGACGGGTGTGAGGCCCATCGAGGTATCCACGGAGCGACCGTGGTCCACCGCGCAGAGCGACGAGCCGTTGCCGAGATGGCAGCTCACCAGGCGCAGCTCATTTGGGCGGCGTCCCAAAGCCTCTGCCGCCCGCAGGCTGACATATTGGTGCGACGTTCCGTGAAAGCCGTAGCGTCGCACTCCTTTCTGTTCGTAGTACTCGTAAGGCAGTCCGTACAGATACGCATAGGCGGGCAGCGTATGATGAAATGCTGTGTCGAACACAGCGACCTGCGGCACCGTGGGGAATAGCCGGCGCATTTCACGGATACCCGCCACATTGACCGGATTGTGCAGCGGCGCGAGCGGATTGAGCAATTCGATTTGAGCGAGCACCTCATCGGTGATGAGTGTTCCCTCGGTGAATTTCTCTCCACCATGAACCACGCGATGAACGATGACATTCAGCTCACCCTCGCTGCCGATGACTCCCGTATCCTTCGCCCTCAGTTGGGCGGTCATTGCCTGGAACGCCTCGGCAAAGTCGCTCTTGGGCAGTTCGCGCTTCACTTCGCCGTTAAGTCCGCGGTGGACGAGTCGCGTACCGTCGATACCAATCCGCTCCACCACACCACGGGTGTGGCGTGATTCATCGGAAGTGTCGTAGAAACTGTATTTGAGTGAAGACGAGCCGCAATTGATGACGAGAATCTTTTCCTCTCGCTCGCCTTTCAAGACAAGGCCGTAGGGGTCATTCCCCTGGCGCAGCGTCACCTGCGCCTTGCGCGGATCGGCCATAACCGCCTTCATCCGCTCGGTGATCGTTCGTGAGATGAGCTGTAATGCTCCCGGTTCAGAAACGATGACCGACTGGAATAAGGCCACGGGGATCAGCAAGATCTCGCAGCGCGACTCGGCGATAAAGTCCGCGACGACGACATCGCCCGTCATCAGCGCCAGCTCGTTAAAGGTATCGCCTGCCTTCAGTTTGCCAAACAGTACGCGCTCCGCGCCGTCGCCCAATACCGATGCGGCAACTTCGCCGGCCAAAACCACGCCGAAGGGTGCGGCTTGTGCTCCGTGATGGAGAATGATCTCACTGGTTTCGAACCATGCGATCCGTGACCCGTCCACCAATTGATTTAGGCGATCGGCAGAGATACTGCGAAACGGCCCGACATGGTCCTTGAGGAAGGAGGCAGCAGTTGTTGTATTCATTGCGAGTGCCGTGGAAAAGAATGCCCAACGAAGAACTCTGCGTCCGAAATCGCGCCGAAGGTTTCACCTTCGACTGAAGCAGGTGATTCACGTGCAAAATGGTTCGAATTGTGGCTCGGGAGCGATCAAGATCACCTGCGACAAACGTCGTGCGATGACTGAATCGGCACAATCGGTACTGCGTCTGACGATTTTTCCGATTAATTCGGCTCGTCATGTCAAACTGTCGCATGACGCGTGCCAGCATTCAAATTATCGTAAAAGAGACGCGGCAAGGGATATCGTTGATCGATCGTTAGAAGACTTCGGGAACAGTCCGACAGGAGAATTTCGGTGGTTCGTAATCGTCGGGTTTCTGTCGTTTCGGCAGCTTGATCTTCTCGCGAGGAAGGTCTTCACAGTGGACTTGACTTAGAAGGTGAGAAATCAGGTTCAGGCGAGCACGTCTCTTGTTGTCGGAGTTCACGACGGTCCAGGGAGCCCAGTCGGTGTCCGTCGTCAGGAACATTTCGTCACGGGCTCGTGAATAGTCGTACCAGCGGCTATAGGACTTCAGGTCCATCGGCGACAGCTTCCAGATCTTTCGCCCGTCATGGATCCGCGATTCCAGACGGCGAGTTTGTTCTTCCGGGTTCACTTCCAGCCAGTACTTCAGCAGGATCACGCCGGATTCGACGATTGCCTTTTCGACCAGTGGCACCCCGTTCAAAAACTTGTGCGCCTGCTCTTCCGTGCAGAACTCCATCACCCGTTCGACACCGGCGCGGTTGTACCAGCTGCGATCGAACAGCACGATTTCGCCAGCGGCGGGCAAGTGGGGCAGGTAGCGCTGGATGTACATTTGCGATTTTTCCCGTTCGGTGGGAGCCGGCAATGCAATCACGCGAAAGACACGCGGGCTGACACGTTCGGTAATGGCTTTGATGACGCCTCCTTTGCCAGCACCGTCTCGCCCTTCGAACACGACACAGATCTTCAACCCTTTATGCTTCACCCATTCCTGAAGCTTTACCAGTTCCACATGCAGTTTCTTCAGGGCTTGCTGGTATTGCTTTTCATTCAGCGCCTCGCGAGTTTCGGATTCTGTGGTTGATTCATCGTTGTGATTGCCCATCGCTGATTCTTTTCGTCGTAAGTTGATCTTGTTTTGACAAGCCTCCTTGCTGACATTGTACCAATGGATTAACCCTTCGCGCGTCCAATTTCAACCAAGGCAATGGCTCCAGGCCAATCGGAACTAAATTCGGGCAACAGCGTGAATTGCCTTTCTGGCATCCGCGATCATGAAGTTCGGACCGACGATTGAAGGCAGGAACGTCAGACTATCGCAACTCGTTAGTCGGTACAAACATCGACGGGAATGGCCCCTGCAAAACCAGTTGCATCTTGATTTTAGAAAAAAGTGGCACATGGAGACTTGATAATTCCATGTTGCCGTCTCAGAATGATTCCGTCCTCCATGTGATTCGTCTGATGAATTTGCACAGTCTTGTGTGGTACTTCTGATGATTTCTGAATCGCCGCAATTTCATTTTGACAATCTGCACGACATGGAAACACGAATCCGCGTCGAATTTTCCGGGCGTATTCTCAATTTCTTCATCGAACAGATGTACGATGGCCTCTTGTTGCACGGCCAGACAAATACGTATCACCGCAAGCAGCAAGTACAACACGCTGTGATGGAAGCCACTGAGATCCCGATTCGAGCCAACAACATCGTGGTCGGCTGCCGCGAGGATTCGGACGCAAAAATCGCTCACACAGAACGGTAATAAAGAGAAAAACTGATGACTGCGACCTCGAAAGAATCGGCGAAAAAATTGTCGAAAGAAATTTCCCGTGACAGCGACGCGCCTCAGAAATCCGCTCGCCAGACAAGCCACCTTGGCGCCGAGGAACTGCGCACGCTCGATGCGTACTGGCGTGCATCGAACTATCTTTCGGTCGGTCAGATCTATCTGTTTGACAACCCGTTGCTCAAACAGCCACTCAAGCGCGAGCATGTCAAACCTCGCCTGGTCGGACATTGGGGCACAACTCCGGGTTTGAATTTCATTTATGTGCATCTGAACCGGGTCATCAAGCGCGACAACCTGAATATGATCTATGTGATCGGACCGGGCCATGGCGGACCGGCTCTGGTCGCTCATGCTTATCTGGAAGGAACGTACAGCGAGTTCTATCCCAACATCGGGCAGGACGAAGAAGGGATGAAGCGGCTGTTTACCCAGTTCAGCTTCCCCGGAGGTATTCCCAGCCATGTCGCGCCGGAAACGCCAGGATCGATTCATGAAGGTGGTGAACTCGGCTATGCCTTGTCGCACGCCTACGGGGCGGCCTTCGATAATCCCGAACTGATCGTGGCCTGTGTCGTCGGTGACGGCGAAGCCGAAACGGGTCCGCTCGCCACGGGATGGCATTCCAACAAATTTCTCAATCCGGTACGCGACGGAGCCGTCCTGCCGATCCTGCATCTCAACGGGTATAAAATAGCGAATCCGTGTTTCCTCGCTCGCATCCCGAAGGATGAGTTGACGAAGCTGTTCGAGGGTTATGGCTACAAGCCGTACTTCGTTGAAGGTCACGAGCCGGAATTGATGCATCAGCAGATGGCAGCTGTGATGGACGAAGCAACCGCCGAGATCCAGCGAATCTGGTCGGACGCTCGTTCCAAAGGATTTCAAGGGCGGCCCGCGTGGCCTATGATTGTACTGCGCAGCCCGAAAGGCTGGACGTGTCCGGCCGAGATCGACGGAAAGAAGGCAGAAGATTACTGGCGATCGCACCAGGTTCCCATGGGAAACATGGACGCGCCGGGCCACGTCAAGATTCTCGAAGATTGGATGAAAAGCTATCGGCCCGACGAGTTGTTTGATGCCGACGGCAAGATCAAGCCAGAGATCGCTGCACTGGCTCCAACTGGACAACGCCGCATGAGCGACAATCCGCACGCCAATGGCGGGTTGCTGCTGCGCGATCTGAAGATGCCAGACTTTCGCGACTACGCCGTGAAAGTGACGAAGCCCGGTGCGGTCGATGCCGAGTCAACTCGCCACATGGGGACGTTCCTGCGCGACGTGATGAAGCTGAATCTCGATACCTCAAACTTCCGCGTCTTCAGCCCGGACGAAAATAACTCGAACCGCTGGCAGGACGTGCTGGAGGTCACGAACCGTTGTTACGTTGCCGACATTCTGCCCGAAGACGATCACCTCTCACCGGATGGCCGTGTGATGGAAGTGCTCAGCGAGCATCAATGCCAGGGTTGGCTGGAAGGTTATTTGTTGACCGGCCGGCACGGATTCTTCTCGTGCTATGAGGCGTTTATTCACATCATTGATTCAATGTTCAATCAGCACGCCAAGTGGTTGAAGACGTGCAATCACATTCCGTGGCGGCGGCCGATCGGGTCGCTGAATTACCTGCTCAGCTCGCATGTCTGGCGGCAGGACCACAATGGCCTCTCGCACTAGGACCCCGGTTTCCTTGACCACGTCGTCAACAAAAAGGCCGAAGTCGTCCGCGTCTATCTGCCGCCCGACGCCAATACATTGCTAAGCGTCACCGATCATTGCCTGCGAAGCCGCAACTACGTCAACGTGATCGTGGCGGGCAAGCAGCTGGCTCCGCAGTGGCTGACGATGGAACAGGCCATCAAGCACTGCACTGCTGGCATCGGCATTTGGGAGTTCGCCTCAAACGACAAGGGAAGCGACCCGGATGTCGTCATGGCCTGCTGCGGCGATGTCCCGACGCTGGAAACACTGGCCGCCGTCGAACTCCTCCACAAGCACGTTCCCGAACTGAAAATCCGTGTGATCAATGTAGTGGATCTGATGAAACTACAGCCAACTCGTGAACATCCGCACGGCTTGTCGGATCTTGAGTTTGATGCCCTGTTCACGATCGACAAGCCGATCATTTTTGCATTCCACGGGTACCCGTGGCTGATTCATCGGCTGACATATCGCCGCACTGGACACGGCAACCTGCATGTTCGCGGCTTCAAAGAGGAAGGCTCGACGACCACACCATTCGACATGGTCGTGATGAATGAATTGGACCGTTTCTCACTGGTCAACGACGTCATTGACCGCGTTCCGCACCTCGCCTCAAAAGCCGCTTATGCCAAGCAGGCACTGCGCGACAAGCTGCTGGAACATAAGCAATACGTCGCGAAATACGGCGACGATATGCCCGAAATCGCAAATTGGAAGTGGAACCAGGATTCGACGGGCAAGCGCAGGACATCGACCGGGGGAGACAACGTTTAGCAGCCTGTCGAAAAAACGGGAAACGCACCTTGTACTGAACTCAACCAATTTCAAGGAGATTCATATATGCGAACTACTCTTGTGGGGACAATTGCCATTGGTCTGACCGTGGGCTGGATGTTTGCCAGCTCAAATCAACTACCCTTGGCGCGATCTCAGGACACGAAAACCGCCAAACCCGCCGTTCCGAGTGATCAGGATCTCTTGAAGGCGTCGGCCGAGCAGTTTGAGGCGGCGTTCAATAAAGGGGACGCGGCCGCGATCGCCGCTCAGTTCACCGAGAATGCCGAAGTCGTCGATGAGGAAGGCGACGTGGTGCAGGGTCGCGAGAAAATCCAGACGCGATTTGCCGAGATCTTCAAAAGCTTTCCCAAAGCCCGGATCGCCGTCGAACAGACATCACTACGGCAACTGAGTCCTGAAGTGGCTGTGGAAGACGGCTTGAGCGCGACGACGCTCGATCCTGACGAAACAGGCTCGCGTAGCCCCTACACCATCGTTCACTTGAAGAGGGGCGGAAAATGGCTCTTCGCCAGCGTTCGTGATTTTCCGGAAGAAGAAACCGAAACGACCGCTCACGATGAACTGCAACCGCTGGCCTGGCTGGTGGGCCGCTGGGTTGATCAGAGTGGCGATGCGAAGGTCGAAACGAATTACGCCTGGTCGGATGATGGCAACTACCTGATTCAGGAATATGTCGTCAAGGTGCGAGGCAGTCAGGAATCCCGAGGTACGCAGCGTATCGGATGGGATCCCGTCCGCAAGACGATTCGAGGTTGGGTATTTGACTTGGGCGGCGGGTTTGTCGAATCGACATGGACGCCTGTCGATGGCGGCTGGGTGATCAAGGCCAATGGTTACACTCCGGAAGGCGTAACCGCGTCAGCCACGAGGGTTTTGACCCCCCTGGGATCAGATTTATTCCAACTCGACTCAACGCAACGCCTGTTCGGTCAGGAATTGTTGCCCGATGCAACTGTAAAAGTCGCCAGACGGCCCCCTGATCCAGTGTCTGAATGATTTTCCGCAGGTCTGTAGGCAGACTCGCTCGATCATAGTCCCCGCAAAATTCCAAAACTGTTTAGCGACTGACAACCCGGCTTCCGGAGACCACATTATGAAACGCTTTTCCTTCCCTTCGCTGGTATGGACACTGACCGCCGTCATCTGTGTTTCGTTGATCTGTCATGACACCGCTGAAGGTGGCCGTGGCGGGGGCGGTGGTGGCCGTGGCGGCGGCGGCGGTGGTGGCCGTGGAGGTGGCGGAATGGGAGGCGGTGGCCGTGGAGGGGGCGGTGGCGGAATGGGAGGTGGTGGTGGCGGAGCAAGGCCCGGTGGCGGAGCAAGGCCCGGTGGCGGAGGTGGTGGTGGCGGAGCACGACCAGGTGGTGGCGGGGGGCCTCGTCCGAGCGGGGGTGCGATCGGAGGCGCGCGGCCCGGTGGCGGTGCCGTTGGTGGCGGTTCTCGACCAAATATCGGAAGTGCACCCGGTTTTGGTGGGGCTCGACCAGGCCCGGGAAACCTTCCCAGCATCGGTGCGGGAAACAGGCCGCAGATCGGTTCGCGACCGAACATTGGCGCTGGCAACCGGCCAAACATCGGTGGCGATCGGCCACAGATCGGGAATCTTCCGGCGAATCGACCAGGAATGGGAGGTGACCGCCCGGGTATCGGTGGCAGTGGAAATCGGCCCGGAATCGATAACCGGCCAGGAATTGCCAATCGTCCCTCCAATACGTTACCTGGCTTCGGCAGCCGATTCGCGTACAGCGCTGGCGGAGCCCTCGCGGGCAACCGCTTGGGAAACAACATTCAGGATCGCCAGAATAATCTGCAAGACCGATTTCAAAATGGAGGAGACCGGCAGGACAACCGGGGGGATCGACAAGGCGACCGCCAGGATAATCGGGGAGATCGACAGGATAACCGGCAGGAAAATCGAGGAGATCGACAGGATAACCGGCAGGAAAATCGAGGGGACCGACAAAACAACCGTCGCGAAGACTGGCAGAATTGGGCCAACGATAACCACGGCTGGTACGGTCACAATGGCGGTAGTTTGTGGAACAACATGTGGAACGAGTACCCCGGCTTGATGGCGTTTGGCGTTACCAGATGGGGATTGAACCGGCTGGCCTACGGATTCGGCCTTGGGACCTATTCAAATACGTATTACAG
>JANXOO010000863.1 GCA_025353525.1 Schlesneria sp.
CGGTAACAGCTGTGGTTCATCCTGCGGTTCGTCAGGTGCTCCTAGCTGTGCCGCTCCTTGCTCAGCTCCTTGCTCAGCTCCTAGCTGTGCCGCTCCAGCGACCAGCTGCTGCAACTGATTTATGAAAGCTTCCTTCGATCATGACGATGTTGGAATGCAAGTTCTGATAAAGTTGATCGCGGGACTGTGAGAAACAGTCGGGAGAGTCAACGACTCTCCCGACAGGTCTCTCGCGAGTTTGCCTCCTGATGACCGAAGAAATTCGTTCGCCGGAGTTCATCTCAGAAGAATCAGCGTCAAGGTGTCGACGTCATTCGAAGTCGGCACCTTGATCTTTTTCTTTGGCCGAAACTTTTTCGCAGAACAGAGTCAACTTCGATTCAGTGGCGTTGCGAACCGACACGTAGACCCGGATAGAACCGGAATTCGCCTGACTGCCCAATCGCCAAATCACCGGAAGTGGCGGTCATTCGTTTGAGAATAACGCGGCCTTGATGTACTCGCGGTTCAATTGCGCGATGTTTGTTAACTGGATCTTTGCCGGGCAGGCGGCTTCGCATTCGCCCGTGTTGGTACAGTTTCCGAAATGTTCAGCGTCCATCGTGGCGACCATTTTCAGCACGCGTTTGCTGCGTTCGGCCTGACCCTGTGGCAGACTGGCAAGGTGCGACACCTTCGCCGAGACGAACAGCATCGCCGAAGCGTTCTTGCACGATGCGACGCACGCTCCGCAACCGATGCACGCCGCCGCGCCCATAGCGTCCTGTTGAATGTGATGCGGAACCAGTGTGTTATTCGCTTCCGGAGCGTTCCCGGTATTCACTGAAACGTAGCCGCCTGACTGGATGATCCGGTCAAAGGCTGACCGGTCGACAACCAGGTCGCGTACGATTGGAAACGCACGGGCCAACCACGGTTCGATCACGATTGTGTCGCCGTCTTTGAACCGGCGCATATGTAACTGACAGGTCGTCGTGCCGGTATCGGGTCCATGCGCCTGGCCATTAATCATCACACCGCACGTTCCACAAATGCCTTCGCGGCAATCGTGATCGAACGCGACGGGTTCTTCGCCTTTGGCGATCAGTTGCTCGTTCAATACATCGAGCATCTCGAGGAACGACATATCGGTCGAGATCCCGTCGAGCTGATACGTTTTCAAGGCTCCCGGCTGATTCGACGCGGGTTGTCGCCAGATCTTCAGGGTCAGATTCAGATTTGCAGAAATCGCGTGATCCATAATATCGTGAAACTCCGCGCGGCCCACAAGCGGGTCGCGAGACAGGAAATCATTTGTAGCTGCGAACGCCGAACGGGGCATCGACAAACGTCAGCGGTTCTTTGTGCAGAATCGATTCTGAACCCACACCCCGAAACTCCCATGCGGCGGCATAGCTGAATTTGTCGTCGTTTCGATCGCATTCGCCCTCGGCCGTTTGATGTTCTTCGCGGAAGTGGCCTCCACACGATTCGTCGCGGTGGAGTGCATCGCAGGCGAGTAATTCGGCGAACTCGAGGAAGTCGGCCACGCGTCCGGCGTGTTCCAGATTCTGATTCAGCGTTTCGCCGCTGCCGAGCACTTTCACGTCGCTCCAGAATTGTTCCCGCAAGCTCTTGATCGCGTCAATCGCATGCAACAGTCCCTTTTCGTTGCGAGCCATGCCGAC
>JANXOO010000698.1 GCA_025353525.1 Schlesneria sp.
TCCATTTGTTGTTCTGGCTCTCTCTGGTTCCATTCGTGACGGGCTGGATGGGTCGCAATGAATTTGCGGCCTGCCCCGTTTGCCTTTATGGCGTCAACCTGTTGATGTCAGGATTTGCTTACTGGCTTCTCGTGCGATCGCTCGTCGGGCATCATGGACGTGAATCGCTGGTCGCAAAGGCGATTGGAAAAGACGTGAAAGGGAATATTTCGCTGGCAATTTATGCACTTGCGATCCCGCTGGCATTCGTGAATTCGTGGCTTGCTTGCCTGATGTATGTCGTTGTCGCCATGATCTGGCTTGTTCCGGATACCCGCATTGAAAAGTCGTTCCCTGTCTGAAGTCCCGAAAACTCGCATGAACGAAATGGAGCACCGATGCCCGCGATTTACTTGACGGAAGACGATGTTGCCTGGTTGCTCGATATGGATACTGCGATCGAGTGTGTCGAAGAGGCGTTTCGGCAGTGGGCATTTGGCAAGGCCGATAATCAGCCGCGCCGCCGTGCCGCAGCAGGCGGAACCACGCTGCATGTGCTGGCCGCGTCGGCCGATTATCTCGGCTATGTCGGACACAAGTCGTATGTCACGACGCGGAGCGGAGCGAGGTTTCAATTTCATCTGGCGAACGCCGAATCGGGACAGCCCGTCGCCACCATTGAAGCCAATCTGCTCGGTCAGATGCGAACAGGTGCCGCTTCGGGAGTTGCCACGAAGTATATGGCTCGGCCCGATGCCGCGATCGTGGGATGTTTCGGGACCGGACTTCAGGCCAGGGCACAATTGAAAGCCGTCTGCAGCGTTCGACGCATCGAACGGGTCGATATTTACAGCCGCAACGATGAACGACGTCGAGCATTCGCTACGGAAATGGCGGAATACTGCAACGTCCCCACGGTTGCCGTTCATACACCTGATGACGCCGCTGCGGAAAAAGATATCGTCGTTTGTGCAACAACGGCCAAATCCCCGTTGTTCGACGGGCACGTTCTTGAGCAGGGAACGCATATTAACGCCACAGGAAGCAACTACCTGACCAAAGCCGAAATCGATGTGACCACGATTCGGCGAGCAGACCACATCGTTTGCGACAGCCTGGACGCGTGTCGGCTGGAGGCGGGCGATTTCGTGCCGGCAATCGAAGATGGCAGCCTGGACTGGCTGCGTGTGCGGGAACTTGCGGATGTCGTTGTCGGTCGCGAAACCGGTCGGGCGATCCCGGAAGACATCACGCTGTTCAAGTCCGTTGGTCTCGGATTGGAAGACCTGGCGGTTGCCGTCCGCATTTATGAACGGGCCAGGGACGAAGGGATCGGGCGACCGCTACCCTATTGAAGAAAATCGACCGTAAATCGAACGAGAATCGACGCAGTCACAAAAACCAGGTGGGATCAAAGTCTGCCATTCGATTTTGACGTGAATTTTTCGCAAACTTCGGTAACCCTTCACTCGGTATGAATGGTTCCATTTGCGTAAGCTGGAAGCCTGTCGGGAGACCAGTCTCCTGAAGATCATCCAGAGACCTCTGCAGTCGTCCGCATCGTAACAAAAGCCCTGTTTTCGTAGAGATTGCGAGTCATCAACAAATTCTGTTCTCATTTTTGGAACGGAGCTTGTTCCGGTCGTCGGCAAGAATTTTCCAGGAAATTTCCCAAAACGGGCAGTTTTCGTGGCGCTGGGCGATTCATTTTGTTAGCATTTCGACCCTTCAGAGCAATTGAAGCTCGAATGCGAATGACTCGCCACGAAAGAAAGGATGCTGTCTATGCGAACCCAGCCTCGATCCAGGTCGTCTCCATTGATGACCAACCCGCTCACCTGCTTCGCGACTGCGAGCCATTGCAGGTGCTTCGGCAAAGCGGATTGTTCATGTACTTCGAGGGTGACGGTTGATCGCGGGGGCGATCTCATTGCAGAATGATGAAATTGATTGTTCGAGTTGTTCGGAACGACAATGATGATCGGATCCGGACCATCGAGGGGCGACACCTCGGAAGACAATCGACAGAAAGACACAAAAAACTGCCGCAGGCTCGTCAACCGTTGACGACCGGCAAATAATTCAACAGGACGTTTTATGTTTCACGATTGCCTCTCCATGCAGGCTATAATCACAGGGACGTGAACGAATCACAGGAGGTTTGACCCATGCATCGCTTCAGCCCGGAATTTGCCAAGTTGTTAGACGCTTGTCGTGCCAAGGGGTACGCCACGTACCAGTTGGTTGATAAATATCTCCCCGACGAGGGGGGCGATCCCAACATGGTGCCCGAGTTGATTATCGCTTTTGAAGACATCGGCCTCGACATCGTCGACGAGCCGGATCCTCGCGATCAACCCAAATACGAAGCCATCCCTGAATCGATGATGGAGCCTGAAACGCCGTCGTCATCGCGCGATCCGATCCGGATGTACCTCAGCCAGATGGGGCACATTCCACTGCTCTCTCGCGAAAAGGAAATTTTCCTCGCCAAGCAGATCGAAATCGCTCGCAAGTGGTTTCGCCGCAAGATTGCAGAATCAGATTTCGCCATCGGTCTGGTTGTCGAAACGATCGAAAAAGTTTGCCGGGGCGAACTGCCTTTCGAACGAACGCTGCGAACGAGCGAAACGGAAAACCTCCGCAAAGAGCAGATCCAGGGACGCATCCCTGTGAATCTGCCGACGATCAAGCGATTGCTCGCCGAAAACAAGGTCGATTGGGAAGCCAGCAAGGTTGCCAAAAACAAGACGGAACTGGCTGCAATCAAGCTCCGCCTGAAAACCCGACGTCGCAAGCTGGCGTGGCTGTGCGAAGAGCTCAGCGTTCGCACCCAGCGCGTTCAGCCGATCATGCGGCGGATGGAACAAGTTGGCAAGCGGATTCAGGAGATCCAGGCTCAGATTCAGAAGTTGTCGGAACGTCGCTCGAACGCTGCCATCAACGAAGTGGAAATCCTGCGACGCGAATTAAACGATTTGACGGAACTGGTTCTGGAAACGCCCGCCGATTTCTGTGATCGGATGCGTCGTATTATGGCCAAGTTTGATGCCTGGACGCGTGCCAAACAGCACCTGTCCGGCGGCAACCTGCGGCTGGTCGTTTCGATCGCCAAAAAGTATCGCAACCGAGGACTCAGCTTCCTGGACCTGATCCAGGAAGGAAATGCCGGACTGATGCGGGGGGTCGAAAAGTACGAGTATCGACGAGGCTACAAGTTCTCGACGTACGCGACGTGGTGGATTCGCCAGGCAATCACACGAGCGGTTGCCGATCACGCCCGAACCATTCGTATTCCTGTCCACATGTTCCAGTGCATCTCGCAGCTCAAAGCCAA
>JANXOO010000879.1 GCA_025353525.1 Schlesneria sp.
AAAATCGGGACATATCACGTTCGGATGCCTGAATAACTACTGCAAAGTGTCACAGCCGACGCTCACAACGTGGGCCCAACTGCTGTGCGAGCTTCCTGATTCACGACTGATCCTGCACGGGCGTGAAGGAAGTCTCCGCACTCGGCTGCGCGAAATCATGGCAGAACACGGAATTTCTGCCGAACGACTCACGTTCGCCGGTTTGTTGCCGATGAAGAATTATCTCGAACTTTACGGAAAAATCGATATCGCACTGGACCCGTTCCCCTATGGCGGCGGCACGACGACGTGCGATGCGCTGTGGATGGGCGTCCCGGTCGTGACTCTTTCCGGGAATACGGCGGTCGGGCGCGGTGGTCGCAGCTTCCTGTCAAACATCAATCTGCCTGAGCTTATCGCGTACGATTCAGCCGAGTACTGCCGGATCGCGCGTCGACTGGCCGAAGACTTGCCTCGTTTGAACGACCTTCGTATGACACTGCGTAAACGAATGGAACGTTCGCCCCTGATGGATGCACCACGGTTTGCTCGTGGAATCGAAGCCGCATGGCGACAAATGTGGTACAACTGGTGCCAGTCGGGGAACGCAACAACGGAGTAAACAATGATTACAGTCGAACGACTGACGAAACAATTTGCCGACATGCGGACAGGTCCTTTTACGGCTCTGGATGGTGTCAGTTTCGACGTGAAGCCTGGCGAAATCTTCGGTCTGCTGGGACCGAACGGAGCTGGCAAAACGACTTGCCTGCGAATCCTGAGCACCGTTCTGAAGCCGACGAGTGGCAGTGCATTCGTGTCGGGATATGATGTTGCGACGCACCCGGAAGAAGTCAGGGCGCGGATCGGATTTATGTCAAATAATACCGGAATCTATGACCGCATGACTGCTGGCGAGATGGTCGAGCATTTCGGAAGACTGTACGGGATCCCTAAAGCTGCACTCCAGGAACGGATTTCGCAGCTTTTTGAGCGACTGCAAATGACTTCGATCCGAGACGTGCTCGGTTCAAAAATGTCGACCGGGATGAAGCAAAAGGTCTCGATTGCACGAACGATCGTTCACGACCCGCCCGTGTTGATTTTCGATGAACCGACAATGGGTCTGGATGTCCTGGTGGCGAGGAACGTGATCGACGAAATCAAAACGCTGCGTGACCAGGGGAAATGCATTATTTTCTCGACACACATCATGCGCGAAGTTGAAAAGTTGTGCCACCGGGTTGCAGTTATCTACCGGGGCAAAATTCTCGCCATGGGTTCCGTCCGTGAATTGACAGAACAATACGAGCAACCCGATATGGAAGAACTGTTTTTCAAGCTGATCGATCAACACGAAACAGAAATGGCAGCAGGAAAACGATGAGTCACTCCATTCAGATTCGGCGGTCGAGGCTGTTGGTCCTGGTCGTTTTGTCGTTTTTGTCGACCGTCCACGCCGATGACGTGGCCACCGGCACCAACAGTCCGTTTCGGATTGTCGGCTATTTACCCGACTACCGCGTCGAGATGACCGATTCGGCGATTGGCAAAGACCTGACGGATCTCGTTTTCTTTTCGGTGGTCCCCGATCCGCGAGGAAATTTCGAGTCCAAAATCCTCGAATCGCCGAAGACGAAAACGCTTTTGAAAAAGCTGCGGGACGAGCACAAGACGCAGATTCATCTGTGCGTCGGTGGCTGGGAGCGTTCACAGGGGTTTGCAGCAATTGCTGCGACGCCCGCATCCAGGAAGAAATTTGCCAGCGGTCTGTCACATTATTGCCGTCATCACCATTTCGCAGGTGCCGATCTTGATTGGGAGCACCCCCAAAACGCGGTGGAGTCAAAGAACTATGGCTTGTTACTGTCAGAGATCGCACGCGAGTTCAAGCCGCACGAGTTGCGATTGACGGCGGCGATGGCGGCATGGCAAACGTTGACACCGGAAGGAATCAAAGCCGTCGATGCAATCCATCTGATGTCGTATGACGCCGATGGGAAGCATTCGACGTTCGAACAATCAAAGATCGATGTGCAGAAGTTTCTTGATGCCAAAGTACCTGCCGAAAAGATTCGACTCGGCCTTCCATTCTACGGGCGCGGAATCGTGCAGCGAGACATGGCAAAGCCCTGGTCCGAAATCGCGCCTCAGGTAAAATCTTCCGATACTGATGAACTCGACGGACTCTATTTCAACGGGCCGGCGACAATTCGAGCCAAAACAGGTTACGCAAAACAAATGAAACTGGGAGGTGTGATGATCTGGGAAGTCGGGCAAGACGCACCCGGCGAAGCCTCGCTCCTCAAGGTCACCCGCGAAACGAACCAATAGCAGCGTGGAACGATTCGCTGCCAATTGCCGGCAGCAGAATTGCGGAAGAAAATGTATTCGACGAGTCCACTAACGCGTTTTGAATTGACTGACGTTTTGAGCTTTATAATGATCGATGACACCACTAGCGACGAACTGGCATCAAACGACGAGGGCGTCAGCGAAGAAGCGGCCCCCGTAACCGCATTTCCAGCGCCAGCATTTCCCGCATCGACATTCCCGGATCCCTGCGATCCGATTCCCGACACGAGGTTATACGTACAGGACCACGAGGACTGGAACATCTCGATCAAGCGGGATTCGGAACGCATCTACTGTTATTCGAAGCTTCCCCATCAGGAATGGTTCCATTTGATCCTGAGTGGAGAAATCTACCTCACAAGGCAGCATGAAAGGTACTGTTTGCGCTGCGCTCTCAGGCTGGGTTATCTCACCCAGGACCGGCTGTTCTGGCAACACCGCGTCCCCCGTCGCCCGCACAGCAATTTGTAGAAAAAATCAGCAAAGGCAAAAGTCTTCGCTGGAGTTCAGGCTTGCGCATGGCTTCAAATCGAGTCGCGCAGCGGAGCCGGATAAACGACGTTCGCGTCGCAGATATTTCGTCGTCTTCCGGCATTCACGGAAAAACAAAGGGGACATTCTACTTTTTCGGCACACTGCTATACGGAAGAGTTTAATCCACCCCCCTGTGGGCGGCGGCAGTTTTGGTTGAAAATCCGGTCGGCAGGGGTCCATATTTTGGTAAGAGTTTAGTTCACCCATCGACGTGGGGTATGATTTTCGGGTTCGCGTTTCTTTGATTCGGAAACGCCATTGCTTTTTTAACGTCGCCGGCTCGGCAACAGTCATGCGGGGTTGCGCTACGGCATACCTGTCGACGG
>JANXOO010000909.1 GCA_025353525.1 Schlesneria sp.
AAGTCGTCCTTGAGGTTCACACCGAGCGCGCGGCACCCCCGGAAGCGTTCGACGTGGCGGGACAGGAAGGAACCGCTGCGTTCGGCATTCACGCGATGGAGGTCATTCGCGAGAGTGGCACGATCTCGGTGAAGTCGGGCAGCGATGTGACGCTGACGGTCGAAGAGCAGCGAGGATTGTTACGTGTTGACGAAGGCGAAATCGACGCGAAACTGAAACGACCGGCGGCGCTCTACTACAAATACTACAGTCCGGCGTTTCGATTGAAGCTGTTCTCCAAGCCGGTTGAGCCGCGATTGATCGTCGATCACCATTCGCAACTGGTTTTCCGCGACGATCAGTTGAAGTTGCGGTCAGTGGTGAAATATACGATCGACCGGGCGGGCGTGTTCGAACTGAAATTGAAGTTGCCGCCCAATCTGACCGTCGAAAACGCGGTCTGCGACCACCTCAAACTGTTCGACGTTTCGCCAGACAAATCGATACTGACGGTCAGCCTGCAAGAGAAGTCGCAAGGGACGCTGGTGTTGACAGTCCTGTCGACGCGAACACTTGATCCTGCCGCTGAAAAGACCGACCAGCTTTTGCCGCTTCTCGAACCGTTAAATGCCGAACTCGAAAATGGCCGGGTGCAGGTCTATGCCCCTGAAGCCATCGACATCATCACGGATGCCGAGAAGTTGGTCGCCGTTCAGCCTGATCCTGCGCCTCAGGCCGAAGCGATTTCCAATGCCCGGCTGGTTTCATCGTGGATCTACAATCGGCGACCGGTCGAGATTCCAGTCCGGTCCGTTCGCAAACCGACCCGATTGACTGCAGTTATCGCGACCAGGGCTGATGTCAAACAGGGTCAGGTTCAAGTGGAGACCAGCCTGAAATACCTGATCGAATATGCGGGACTCGACACGTTCCGTTTTTCAGTTCCGGAAGGGATCGCCGACAAGATTCAGATCCGTTCGACGGCCGGTGGATCGGCTCCAGCAATCAAGCAGAAAAGTCGGGCCACGGCAGCGGTCGAGGGTTGGGTGACGTGGACCGTAATCATGCAGCGTGAGGTCCTTGGCGAGCAACCGTTCGAGATTACATACGACGTGGTACCGACCGCAGGAACTGCGGAGAATCGCGAGTCAACGGCAATCGAAGCGGTTCGAGTTGTTAACCCCTACGACAAGACCGACGGCCCGCAAGGAAAACGTGACATCGAGGTGTCTCGCACGATTGGTGAATTGACGGCGATCAAAGATCGAGCATTGTCGGTTTCGGCCATCGTCAGCGGCGGCGACGCTGAACCGATCGACGTTAGAGAGTTGGAACATCTGGGACAAGACGGATTTGTGGCGTTCCGTTATTTCAAACAGCCGACAAAACTTGAACTGACATCGAGTAAATACGAAATCCAGAAAGTCGTGGAGACGGTCGTCAGCAAGGCGTTGGTCGAGATGGTCCTCGATCGCCAAGGCGTCGCCACGAATCGGTGTCGTTATGTGTTGAAGTCGAGCGAACGGCAGCGACTGCGAATCGATTTGCCTGCCGGTGTTGAGGTACTCGGAGTCCTTGTCGATCGCAAACAAACGGCGCTGGAAAAGGCCGACACCCCTGCTGACAAGGGATGGGAATCAAAATATATCAGCATCGCGCGAACGAAATCGTCGGACGAGCCCTTCACGCTGTCGATCGTATTCCGCCACAAACTGGATCCGGCTCCGTTTATCAACGCGGGAGGAAAGTTACAATTGCGACTTCCCGTTGTCGGAGGTGCCGCCGATGCGGGTGTCGCCGTCCAGCAGTTGCACGTCAAGATCTGGGTTCCGCCAGAGTACTCGTTAATTGGTACGCCGAAGAACTTCTCGGTTCAAACGCGAACAAGACTGCGTGAAATGGTATTCGGACGCTCAAATACATCGTTCGGCGAGCAGAATCTCGATGCATGGATCGGCCACGACACAGGGGGGATCTTCGAATTTCCGACGGAAGGGAAATGGTTCCAATACATGAGCCTCGGCGGAAACAGGCAGATCGATATCGGCTGGTGGCACCTTCCATTCTATACGTGGATTATCAGCGGTTCTCTGGTTCTGATCGCACTGATCCTGCGCAGGACATCGTGGGAGAACAAACTCACATTGGTCATCATCGGCCTGTTCGCGGCCTGTGCTTATGCTCTGAAAGACAGCGACCTGATTTTCCACGGGGTGCAAGTGGCGTCCTACGGACTTGGAACACTGGTAACAATCTGGCTGGTTCACGGATTCCTGAGCCTGAAGCCTGTGGGTGTCGTCACCGCGAAAGCGGTCATTGAACCGGAAGTGAAAGTGGTGGCAGAACCGGCGGCGGATCGGGCAAACGACCCGGCAGCATATCCGGATTCGTGAGGACCGTTTTACGGGAAGACGAGGCAGGGCATTCCTGTGTCATTCACGGTCAACAAGATTGCTGGTCGCGTCACTTTGTTCCGGTCGTCCGCCCCGCGCATCAAAATACATTGTCGGTCCTCGGATACGAGGTTTGAATTATGAATAAGACTTGTCTGAACAATTTCTGGTGCGGATTGATCCTTTTCCTGGTGGCGGCATCGCCGATGTCAGTGACCGCACAATCTCGCGATCCGATCGCCGATCTGGCCGAGGCGCGGCGGATTTTCATTCCGTTTGAGGATCTTGATGTTGTCATGGAGCGGGACAAGCAGGGCGTGCTGCTGACCAAAGCCAAGTTCGATGTCCTGATGACGCAGGCCAGTGCCAATGCCGAAAAAAATGCGATTCCGGCAGGTGTCCCGGTTGTCGTCACGGGTGCCGATTATGCGGCTCGAATCGTCGGTGATCAGTTACTGATTTCCGTGACCGTCGACGTGACCCGGTTTGACGACGATTGGCGCGAATCCCGGTTTTCACTTCAGCGACTGGCAGTCGAACAGGCGCTATTTGATGACGTTCCTGCGCTGACCAGTCGGCATCCGGACGGAACGGTTTCGCTGTTCACCGAATCGCGGGGAAAGCATACGCTTAAACTGCAACTGTCGACCGAATTGAATGCGCTCGGCAGCGATCAGGTGGCAGCGTTCGCGATGTTGGGAGCTCCGAGTGGCACGTTGACTTTGTCATTGCCGGCGGGGAAGCGTTTGTTGATCGGCAATCTACAACTTGAACGCCCCGCACCGCTCGATCAGGTGGCCGACTACAAGATCGCTGTCGGAGGATTAGGTGGACTTCAATTGCGAGTCACCGATCGCGCGGCCGAGAATTCTTCCGACGCACTGACATTTGCGTCTACAGGATACGGGTTGCATGTCGCACCTGGAGAAGTCACGTGGCACGCCCTGACGACGCTGCAAATCTTTGGCAAGCCGGTCGACCGCCTGACGTTCTCGATACCGCGTACACTGGAAATTGCCGACATTGCGGCAACCGGACTCGAGTCCTGGGACTTGACCGACGATGGTAATGACCCCTTGCGAACGAATATCTCGCTGACGTTTGGGCAGGCGTTCGATGGCACCCGCAAAATCTCGTTCAAGGGAGTGATGGCCGTCGAGACGGGCAAAACGTGGGCGGTTCCGCCGCTGCGGATAACAAACGCCACGTCACACATTGGCCAGGTGATGATACAGTATCCCGCAGGAGTGCGATTGCGCGTCGAGGAAACGGCCGGAGTCCGCCGGGCAACTCACGAGCAAAAACCTGCCGCGGATATGCCCGACGATCTGTCGCAGTTTAACGCGACGGAATTCCTGAGGTTTGATGTCTGGCAGCCCGATTTTACGCTGCGACTGACGACTCAACCAAAACAGCGCGAAGTTCAATCGGCGGTTGCGGTGGTGCTGGATGTGAATGCAACAGGACTCGAATTGCAGGCGGCGCTGTCCGTTGAAACCCGTTTTGCTCCGCTGTTTGAACTCGACATCCGGCTTCCAGCCGAATGGCAGGTGTTGAGTGCCCTGCGAGACGACAAGGCTCTGAAATGGCAGATGGTCGGACTGGATGAAGCCGGGGTGAACCAGGTGCGCATTCTGCTGGATCCGCCAATTGCTGCGGAAGCAAGTGGTCAGATCCGGTTGTCATTGCGTCGCGATGTCGAAGGCTGGCCGGTTGAATCAGATCCTGTGACGGTGAATCTTCCTGAACTCTTCCTGCCGCAGTCGAGTCTGTCGGAAGGGGCGTTCGTGATACGTGGCGATGACGACCTGGATCTGGTCGCATACGACACAGCGGGGCTCGATCCGCAACCGCTGAAAGCCGCGTTCGAGCGATTGCGGTTTCAGTCGCAGGACACGCGGTATGCCGGGAAACTGCGTGTGACTCGCAAGCCATCGCGAGTCGCGGCACAGACGATTACGTTCGGACGGATCGACCCTCAGACATATCATGCATTCATCCAAAGCGTTGTCGAAGTCCAGGGGGGCGGAGTTCGAACGATTGCCGTCGCGCTTCCCGAATCGGCAGGAACATCAATTCGTTTTGAATGCCCCGGTCCGAGAATTGTCGAGCAGAAACCGGCGGCTCCTCGAAATGGCGAACGGGTCTGGACCTTACAATTCGATCAACGACTGCGCGGACAAGCGCTGATCGTCTGCGACCTCGAATTACCGCGTGGCGACACGAAAGAATTCGTTGTTCCGCAGTGCCGATTCGTCGATGCCGAGCGTCAAAACGGGTTCATGGCCGTCGAAGCGGGCGGCGAGCAGCGCCTGACCATTTCTGCCAATGATGCGAGCGGAATAGCGCTACCCGAAGTCGATCCGCTCGAACTGCCCAACGTGTTTTATATGCCCAAAGAACGAATTGTCTCGGTGCTGCGTGCGGCGGCACCAGGAGCGATTTTGACACTGAGCGAACAGAAGTTCGAAAAACTTCCGGTAACGACAGCGATCTGCCCTTTGTTACAAATTTCGTCCATCCTCGGCCGCACGGGTGAATTGCAACATCGGGCGACGTTTGCCTTAAACGCTGTGGGAGTCCAGGGATTGCACGTGACACTGCCGAAGGGATCGACCCTGTGGGCAACTCTGGTCGACGGTCGACCGGTCGAAGTCCGTCGGAACGACAATGTGTACCTTGTTCCGGTGACGAGTGCCGTGAACGATATTTCCATGCAGAATCAAAACGACTCCCCCGTACCTGATGGCCTGCGAATGCTGCAGCTTTTCTATCGTTCGGAAGTGGCCGCCGTTTCGCAATTCGGCACGCTTGCGCAGGATCCGCCATTGCTGACAGTCGAATCCGGACAGCGAACGGCACTTCCAGTCGAGGTGCTCGAACAAAAATGGGACTTGTACTACCCGGACGAGACGCGACTGGTCGAAAGCCGCAGCCCATTGGAACCCCGTCAACCGCTTGATCGGACAAGCATGCTGGGAAACTGGAACTCGAACCTCCGCATCCCGACGCTCGTCGATCTCGGCCGCCAGTTGCTGGTAGTGATCGTGGCGATCGGACTTGTTGCGCTGTTGATTTACGGATTCCGCAAGAAGGGAAAGCTCGTATCAATCGTTGTCGCATCGTGTCTCGTGATGGCGGTATTGGTGGCGTTGGCGCTTCCTTCCGTGCAGCAGGCTCGATACAGCTCGGAAAAATCGGCCTCTTCAGGTCATACCCGTGCAGGAACAGATAAACTGTATGAGACCTCGAACGACGCGCCCATGGCGCCGCCGTCCGCGGCGCCTTCTACCGAACAATGGCAACGAGCGGGCCTCAAGTCGGAATCTCCGCCGCCACCAGGTTTCAGCATGCCGCAACAACCACGCCCGGCCGAGGAATTGAGCAAACACATTGTTCGCAATCGCACTCGCATTAGTGGCGAAGGCGTTGACCCTTTTGCGAAGGAGGATCATCCGGAAAAAAATGATGCCAAAGAATCAACGCGACTTGGCGTCGAAGTCGCTCAAGACGAGGTTCCTCACAATGAACGAGTCATGGTAAAAGGAAAGATCGACCACGACTTCGACGATGCGGAATCCGAAGCGATGATCGATCAGGTTCGGGGACTCGGATTGCTGTCGCTTGCGATCGACTTCGTGCCACCTGCCGGAAGTCGCGAGAAAACATTTCACTACGTCGGTTCCGATTCATCTGTCACGGGCATCCCGCTGGAAGTCGATTACGTCGATCGCCATTCGGGTGCCGCGCTGAGGGTGTTCGTGATGGCACTCGTGGCCATGATCGGTTGGTTCTTGCGACGTGCCAGTCTGCCGGTCAGGATCGGACTGGCCACGATTGGTTTTGCCGTCCCGCTCGCCATGTTTCCGCTTGTTCCGATCGGTTGGCAAGTCGCACTTGATGGCGTCGTATGTGGCACGCTGGTTGCCGTGGTGATGTGGCTAATGTGCGCCCTGATTCACGGATGTCGTTGTTGCCGACCGGGGCTCGTTCAATTGGCGGGCAAACCCGCCGCCATCGCACTGCTTTTGGCGATGGCGCTGATTGAATCGCCAGCGGCTGCCGAGGATCAGCAGGCGGCAACAGCTCAGCCGGCCAGCGGAATCAAACCGCCGATGACTCTTGTCATCCCTTTCGATGCTGGAACCGAACCGCTCGCCTCCGAACGCGTCTTCCTGTCTCACGAACAGTTCCTGCAACTGTATCGACTGGCCAATCCCGACAAAGTGACGAAACAGACGGCACCCAATGCGGGGGGAATCTGCGAAGCGATCTATGCGGCGAAGCTCGTTCGTAACGAACAACGACCCGACGAATCTGTTGTGGAAGTGATCGCCCGGTACGCCGTGACCAGTTACACTGACGGGCAGTTGATTGTGGAATTACCCGTTGGTCCGGTTGCTGCGCGCGAAGCAAAACTCGATGGTCAGTCGGCGGCATTGATCTCATCCCCGGGTTGCTTCAAAGTGGCTGTATCGAAGCCGGGTTTGCACGTCATCGACTTCGCGTTCGATGTTCCTGCGAAACTGTCAGGGACAACCGGGTCATTTTCGTTGCCGCTGTTGCCCGTTCCGGCGGGCAAGCTGGTGCTTGAACTTCCCGGCAAAGATCTGTCAATTCGTGTGAATGGTTCATCAACAATCTTCCGCCGGGTGACGCAGGAAACCGCTCAGTCGCTGGAATTCCCGATCGACAAGGGGGGAGAAATCGCCATTGCCTGGCAGCCGCAACAAGCTCAGGGGGCGGCGACCGCTGTTGTCCATGTCGATTCGGTGGAAGCGATCACGCTGACCGATGCGGGGGCGGCCGTCAGTCACGGGTTCGCATGGCGAGTCCGTCAGGGAGGGATCGCGGATGTCTCGCTGACTCTTCCCGATTCCCTGCGATTGCAAGCCGTGAACGGGCCCGACGTTGGTGGATGGGAATTGCAAGGGGACGGAGCGGCTCGCAAATTGCGAATCATCTTCCGTCGAAACGTCACCGATCAAACGCGATTGACGATCGAAACGTTTCTCGATGTGAAAATTGCCACGGCAGCGACGACGATCGCCGTGCCGCAGATTGCTCCGTTGGAAGTCACTAACGAAATCGGTCAGGTGGCCGTCTTCGCCGGGAACCAGTTCTCGGTGCGGACTGAACAGGTTGAATCGCTATCGCAAATCGACAGCGATAAATTCACGACGCAGATTCCGGTCAGTCGCCCGAACGTCGCGCCTCAACTGGCATACCGCTTTTCAAAGCGACCGTTCATTCTCAACCTGCGAGCCAGTCGGCAAGAGTCACAAGCACATGTCACGTCGCAGCAAGCGGCATTTGTCACGCTCCGCAAACAGCAGCTGACGACGAGATTGCGATATCACCTGACCGGGGCACCTCGTTCGTCGCTGTCCGTTGCTCTGCCGGCAAACTTCGTGCTTCTTGACGTTCAGGCCACAGGCTTGCGTGATTATTACGTGGCCAAAGAAACGGTCGGGTCGACGCTGACAATCGAATTGAAATCGCCAAGGCTGGGTCTGACCGAAGTCATCATCGGTGGCTTTGTTGCTCGCGACAATGCCACGGCTTCAATCGTGTTCCCTCAACCACTCGACGCCACCCGTCTGGAATCGGCGGCTGCTGTATGGCTGGACGAAGGCTTTGCAGGAACGCTCGAATCGTTCGACAGTTGGCGTTCTGTCGATGCTGCGCAAGTCTCTGCCGAACTGCGTGCAGTGCGACCGGACCAGTTGGCTCAGTTCGCTTTTGCGTCCACGAATACATCCCCGGCATTCATTTCGCTGAATTTGAAACAGTCGACGCCGAAGTTGTCGGCAAACGGGCTGTCGATGGTGACGGTGACCGATGTGGCGGTGATTTACACACTCGCCCTGCAGTGGCAAATCGACGCGGCCAGAACCGATACGCTGACTCTGACGACCCCCGACTGGCTGGCCGGAAAGCTCGATTTTCAAGGGGACGGGATGCGCGAAGCGACGCACGCCGACGCCGGTAACAACCGGACTCGCTGGACGATATCGCTGAGGTCACCAGTCAGCGGCAAGTACTTCGCCACCGCGACGGCAACATTGCCTCCAGCCGCGACTGAAGTACTGGCTCCACCTTTGGTGTTCGAACACGAACAAAAACCGCTCGACCCGCAGAGACAATACGTATTGCTGATCAATTCGTCGCTCGGTCAACTGTCGTCGGTCGAACCGACGCTGGTCGAATCGGTTCAACGAGAGGATTTGCCGGTCGTTGTGGATCAGAAAATCGTCGATCAGGCGACAGAACTGGTTCGTGTGAAATCGCTGTTGACCGCACCGCGTTGGTCGCTGCACAAATTCGCTCAACAGCAGGGGGCACCGGCATCGGTCAACATCGCCGATCTGACGACGGTTCTCAGTCGCGACGGAACCTACCGGGCACAGGCGCTCTATACGATCAAAAACCGGACGCGACAATTCCTGGCGCTACAGATGCCGGAAGGGACGGAGTTATTGTCAGTATTCACGGGCGGTCGACCGTCGCGTGCCGTGACTGCAAAGCTGGCATCGTTAAACGGAGCGTCGGCGCAACTGATCGCACTGCCAAAATCGAGTGCAGCCAGCCTTTCGTTCACGGTCAAGATTGTGTGGCGAGGTCGATTGGGAAGTGCATTGCCGAAATCGGCCACGCTGGTTCGCGAAGAATTCCCGATCCCCGCTCCGCAGATCCTGAGTCAACAGGAGGACGCCGATTTCGGAATCCCCGTCGCAAGGACGCGATGGACCGTTTACCTTCCCGATGATCTCGACGGGCAGGCGTCACGTTTGACGGCAAAACACAACCTGTCGCTGTCGGGTGAGACGGACAGTCTGTACGGCAACGCGGCTCTTCAGGAGACGAGTGAATTGCTCGGCTATCTGGAGCAGACGATCGAGAACAGTCGTCGTAACAAAAGTCAGAATAACATGAAGCAGTTGGGGCTCGCGACATCGAATCTGAAGCAGTTGGAACAGACGCTTCAGGGTTACCGGTCCGGACTGGACGCGGAGTTTTCCAAAAACAGAGCGGACGTGTTGAAGCGACTTTCCGATGTCGAAAAACTGGCAAAGGACGAAAGTCAAAAAACGTTCGACTACTTCCGCAATTCGAACCAGCAGCAGTTAGCGCAGGGGAAAAATTCCATTCAACTGGACGATTTGTCTGATGGGGAATCCATTGCGAATGAACAGCGGCGGTTCCTGAATCTCTCGAATTCAGGTGACGGAATTTCGATCGAACACAAATCGGGCGATGTCACGACGAACTTCAATTTCGACTTGAACATCAAGGATTCTGAAGACCTTGCAGAGTCGGCGAAAGCCGGAGGAAAGCCGATGTCGAAGGCATTGAAGAATCCGGCCAATTTTGAAAACCGGTCCCAACTGCGAAGTACGAACGATGCGAATCTCGATGTGCTGAACAAAACCGTGACCGATAACAATACTATCCGCATTATAGGAAACGGTATTCAAATTCAGGGAGAGCAGGGAAGCCAGGGCGGTCATTTGAGGTTGCCTGTCTACACGAACGGCGGCGCTATTGCGAACGGCGACAATGACATATCCGGTTTTAACGTCAACGGACTTCCCCAGGAGGACTTTTCCGGCATCAATCCCGGAATGTCCGGTCGAGGAAATCAATTCTTTAAGGGGCTTCAGGGCCCCTATTCGGGCCAGGCAAATCCGATGTTGTCAGGCGAAAATGTCATTTCGTTCAACGGATCACAGAGCTACGGACCAGGAGGTGGCGGTGGTGGTGGCATGGGGGGGGGCCAGCAGGGAGGTCGGCGGGCCAGATCAGTCAGGGGTGCGGAAGGGATTTCAGCCGCGCAAAGAAAATCGAATCTGAACTCGCAATCACAGCCGCAAGGAATGACGATCAACGGTCCCATCGCTGGGTCCGCTACGCCTGATATGAGATTACCCGAATCCAAGCCAGAAAATGGCAGAATGAGCGGGACCACGAACTGGCCTGATAGCTACATGGTCGGTCAAACGGGTCGAGCAGCGATTACAGATGCCGATCAATTAGTGGCCCTTCAGCAGAACGGTGGACAAGTGGCTGGCTTGGGCGGCGGACAGTCACGTGCCGTGTGGCGGCAAGCGGGGGGACTTTCACTGGACATCAACCTGCCCGCTTCGGGCCACAAGCTGGTCTTCACCAAAGCGGGCGGCGATCCGAAACTGGCATTGGCCATCAGGCCGCAAGCGTCGATCCGGTGGGGAATCAGCCTGGTCTGGTCGGCCGTTTGGGTGCTGATCGGAATCACCGTTCTGGTGACATTACGAAGTGCATCGGGACTCAACCGGCTGATCCATCAGCTGCCGATGGCTCTGGCGATTTTCGGCGTCATCGGATTCTGCGTTCTGCCATCGCCCCTGAATGCTGCAAGCTTTGCTCTCTTTCTGGTGAGTACTGTCATCACGGCCTGGAAGCGGTTTTCTCCAGCAATTGCCGGATGAAATTCGCGCGGCGCGACTGTTTCGATCGGAATCCTTCCCGTTGATATTGTCCCGTGAGTCGTCAATCATCGCCGCACCGAGGCGAGCTTGGCAGGGGTGATGACATTTTTCGAGTACGTCCAATTCGTGCCCTTCGGGTGTCTGACATTGCGATCCAATTCCGTTGCCGCGTTTGATGCGATCAATCAGTTCGAGTGCTGGACGACTTCGGGCCGGAATGGACTTTTACTTGTGGTGCGGGCCAGAGGTGAACTTTGTTGTCGTCACCCGCCGCTGCCAGTTGTGCGTCGTCGGGCGAGAATGCGACATCATTGACCCAATTGGCATGGCTCTCGAATGTCGCGATCTCTTCGTCATTCGAAAGGTCCCAAACTTTGACGGAGCCATCGTCGCTGGCAGTCGCCAGCAATGTTCCGTCGTACGAGAATGCAATCCCTTTCACGGGTCCATCGTGACCGGTCAGTGTTGCCGTCAATTCTCCCGTTGCCGCCTCCCACAATTTAATCGATTCGTCGTGGCTGGCGGAGGCGATCAGCGTACCATCCGGCGAGTATGCAACCGCGTTGACCGTATCCGCGTGGCCTTTGAGCGTGTGAACCACGTGATGTGTGCCAGTGCTCCAGATACGGACGGTGTTATCCGAACCGCCCGAAACGAGGAATTTGCCGTTCGGTGCAAACGCGACACCATTTACCGAATCCGTGTGACCCTTGAGCGTCGCCAGTTCCGTTCCGGTTGTTGCGTCCCAAATTCTGACGGTGTCATCATCGCTTCCCGTCGCGAGCCATTTTGAATCGTGATTGAATGCAACGCAATTCAAGGGATCGCTGTGTTTGGACAAAATATGCAGGAGTTTCCCCGTTTCGGCATCCCAAATCCTGGCAGAATGGTCCGCACTCGCCGTGGCGATTCGTGTCCCGTCGGGAGAACAGGCGACTGCCATCACCGGTTCGGAGTGTCCCTTGAGCGTCAATTTCAATTGTCCGGATTTTGGATCGACAATTCGTACGGTCCCATCGTCACTGGCGGAGGCGAGTCGATCGGCATCCGGGGAATAAGCCACGGAGTTGACGGCACCGTTATGTCCTTCGATCGTTTGTTTGACCGAGTCGTCCGGCGGATTGGCTCCCCAAACCGCGATGAGCAGGATCGACGACTTCCACAGCTCCAGCATGTAACTCTCCAGGCAAGTCATCGACATCGAGAAGATCAACGATCGATGAATTCTTAACGACGACGATGAATTCTTAACGACGACGATGATGATGCGGATGCAAAACCGTATGGTTCATCATGTGTGGAAAATACCGATTCGTGCCGGAGCGCACGACATGACCGCTCGCTCTTGAATGAGTCAGGATCTGGATTGCCGACGTATTGGCACCAGTCGTGGTCAATCTGACGCGTACCCCGCGTTGCAGCGACGTCGGGTTGCCAGGAGTGCCATTGTAGTTCACTAAACGCGTGTTGTTCGTCGCGACAAATTCATGCCCCGGATTCGTTTTGGGGGTGACTTTTTGTCCGTTGGCCACAATCTTGACGTTCTGTGGCGTCTTCAAAAAAATGGAACCACCACCATTGTTGTATTTGACGTTTAAGATTTGCCCCGTTACGACTCGCGGAGTGTTCGCCGCGTTATTCTTTTTGACCCCTTTCGCCGCCTCGACATTTCCGGCAGCACTCACAAAAATAATCGCTGCGATCACGATCCCCAAATTGATACGCTCATTTTTCACGTCGGTTCTCCCTTCTGACACCGAGTCACCCGTGCCGTATCCGACCCTGTGATTTCCCGTCACGACGGATACACAAATTCAAGTCACTACAGTATTCAACATCGCAGCCAGGCGAGCGGACCTTGTATTTCAAGGAATCTGTCGAAGAAGTAACGAAATCAGTCGCAATTCGCCATGCCGCGTCAAGTCGCAATTGGCTTTCCTGAAGTGGGCTCGCCTGGTTTGATGAAAACTGCAAATGAATACTGAAAAACATGTTGCGCTATTGAAACCGGGAGTCTGATGAAAGCGAAATCGAGAAAGCAGGACAAATTGCCTTTTCGCACCTCTGCGTCAGGTATTGCGGCTGCATGCGGGAACCTTGGTTGTGCGTTTTCCGCTAAGCGAACAAGGTATAACGACACGTCAAAATGGCAGCGAACGCCAAGGCCGATATCACGAGAATGATGACAATCGTCACGGGTGCAATCCCGTTTTGCGAACATCAACTTAGCGATTACACAGCGGTTTTCGCGATTTCGGCTTGGGGTTCAACTTTGCAGGACATCGGGCGCGGCGTCCATTTCCAATCGGCGAGGTGGTTTTTCCTGGTCCAAGATCGCATCTGTTGAACTCGCTCGTC
>JANXOO010000978.1 GCA_025353525.1 Schlesneria sp.
CATCGTCGCTTCCGAGCCGATTGCGATTCGCGTCATTGCAAAGGAGAAAAAATGAGTCACTCGAACGACGAAATGACGACTTCGATGTGTCCCGGCCCCGGTGGAATGTTCCCGTCCAATCGACGGAAATTTCTGCAAACAGGTTTGGCCGGATTCGCGACACTCAGTTTGCCGCAAATTCTCAGGTTGAAAGCACTCAATCCGCTGCTTGCGGAAGAATCTGCGGTAGCCGTTCCCAAAAAAACCGCCGTCATCATGGTCTGGCAACCCGGCGGTTGTTCGCACATCGATACCTATGACCCCAAGCCACTGGCGGCCAGCGAATATCGCGGCCCGTTCGGCACCATTGATACAAAGGTTCCTGGACTGCAATTCACTGAACTGTTGCCAAGGCAGGCGAGCATTGCCGACAAGTTCACCGTCTTACGGTCGATGCGACAAACGGCAGGAGGCCACCCCGCCGGTTCGATGCAATTACTGTCGGGCGATTCGGACACTCGTGACAAGCCCAAGCCCCGTTTGCCCGACTGGATGTCGGTCGCCAACTACTTGCGATCACAGGCCGAACCGCGCAAGAATCCGCTGCCGATGTACGTGGGGATCAATCCTCCCCTCGAATATAACGGGCCCGCCTACCTCGGCGACGCTTTTTCGGCGTTCGCTGTGTCGGGAGACCCGAATCAGCCGACGTTTTCGGTTCCGAATATCGGGTTGTCAGACCGGGGCGAAGTCAGACGACTCGACCGACGGTCGAATCTGCGTCGTAACCTCGACACGCTCGAACGGGCATTTGACCGGCAGGGTGAACTTGCCGCTCTGGACGAATTTGAAATTCGGGCAATGTCATTGCTGACAAACCCCGGCGCCAGGGAGGCGTTCGATCTGACCCGGGAAGACGATCGGACGCGAGACCGCTACGGACGAAACTCGTGGGGGCAGCAATTGCTGCTGTGCCGTCGATTGGTCGAAGCCGGGGTGGAAGTCATGACGACCAGCCTGAGTGGTCCGCTTTGCGGGCGCGTTCAAAATTGGGACGACCACGCGGTCAATCACCACGTCTTCGACGCAATGCGATTCCGTTCTGCCGCGTACGACCAGGCCGTGTCGGCATTGATCGAAGACATCTATGAACGCGGTCTGGACAAACAGGTGCTGGTCGTCGTTACAGGCGAATTCGGACGGACTCCGAAAATCGAGTATTCACCCAGCACAGGAGCCGGAGACGCCAGTGCTCCTGCCGGCACACAACAGCCTGGTCGCGATCACTGGCCGCGAGCTTTCTCGAATATCTGGGCAGGGGGAGGAATTCAAACGGGTCGCGTGATCGGTGCGACTGACAAGAGGGGCGAAGATTGTGTCGAACGCATCTGTGGTCCCGGCGATTTCCTGGCGACCATTTATCACCACCTGGGAATTGACGCGTCAAAGACCTTGATCCGTGACTTTAACGGGCGACCAACCCCGATCGTTGACCATGGTCAACCGATTCCGGAATTGATGGGGTAATTCGCAGAAGAAACAACCGAAGCATCATTTGAGCGACTACGACTCTTCCGGCTTTTCGGGGAAGAGCATACTGACGCTCGTGCGGTCGTGGATCGAGCGGATCGCTGCGGCCATCAGGTGAGCAACCGAGATGACTTCCACATTATTCGGCAGCGGATCGAACGAGTTTTCGATCGTGTCGGTAATAAACATTTTCCGGATATCGCTTTCGGCAATGCGGGCTGCGGCCCCTTTCGAGAGGACACCGTGGGTCACCCCGACATAGATGTCTTTCGAACCGCGTAACTTGAGTGTCTTGGCCATTTCGACGAGTGACCGTCCGGTGATCGTGAGGTCGTCGACCAGAAACACATTTTTCCCTTGAACGTCTCCGATGACTTCAACGATCTGAACGGTTTCCGAATGGTCGGCGCGATGCTTGTTTCCGATCACAACGGGCGCATTCAATAATCCGGCATAGGCAGCCGCACCTTTGGCGAATCCAACATCCGGGCTGCAAACGACGAGATCCGAAACGTTTAACGTCCTGAAGTGATCTGTCAGAACGATTCGACCATACAGGTGATCGACGGGAATTCGAAAAAAGCCCTGAATTTGAGGGCTGTGCAGGTCCATTGTCAGCACGCGATCGGCACCAGCAGCTTCGATGGCATCGGCGCAAACGCGAGCACGAATCGATACTCGCGGCTCGTCTTTCTTGTCACCTTGAGCGTAACTGAAGAACGGAATAACGGCCGTCACGGTTTGAGCACTCGCGCGACGCGCGGCGTCGATCCAGAACAACAATTCCATGAAATTGTCGTTGACGGGATAGTGGCAGCCCTGCACTATGAAAACATCCTTGCCACGGACGTTCTCTTTAATGCGGACAAAGACGTTCCCCTCGCTGAACTGATGAGCTCGAGCAGGGGTCAGCGAAACACCCAGCGTATTGGCGATGGTTTGGGCAAGGATCGGATTGCCCGTTCCTGCAATAATCGCAAGATCACCTTGAGGCGCTTGAAATGGTGCGGGTCTTGGACCGCCCAGATCGGGCCGCAAATAGTCCATCGGCCTGATCTCCCCGGTGTTCGTCTCTACGGTCTTCGGCTTTACGGTCTTCAACTCTACTGTATTTAACTCTACAGTATTCAACTCTACAGTGTCGATCAATCGCGATTGCGTTCACGATGATAACCGCTTGAATCCCGACATGCGATAAACCGGCTTTTTGCGCGAATCCTCGACAGAATCATCGAGTGTCCCGTAAATCTGAACCTTGTCTCCGGTGCGAAGCCGCTGCAATGACGAATCATCCGCCAAAATCAGAAATCCACCCAGCGAATCGGATGCAGGCGGACTTTCGTCGTAAAGAATGGCCCACGTCTTCGTCGGTTTGTCATATTCGACGACACCTCGCACCCATGTAAATTCAGGATCATGCGCGTAGAGCCGTGATGCGGTGCCTGATTTGGCCACTGGGTCTGCGAATGCACCGTCATTGTCGTCGGTCGCTGAAGTCTGCAGTACGGGCCTTTGGAACTGGTCATCGATCTCGACGAGTGATTCTTCCTGATCGACAGCTGGCCGTCGCGAGCGGCGCGACTCCTTTTGCGTGAAGGGAGTAATATCGCCCGAATCCTTCGCACTCGTTGTCGGCGTCAGCGCCGGACGCTGACTGGTTCCGCTTCCGCCTCTGGAATCTGCACCATCATCGCCCGGGGGTGGGACCGGAGGTCGGCCCGTCGGAGATTCCGGATTGAAAAGTGGTTCGTTGTTGTTACCGTTTCCCGACGAACCGCCGCCGTATGTCGACGGACTGGAGCCGTTCGATGGATCCGGAGACGTTGGGGAGAAAATCGGCGTCGGTCCATTTCCTGAAGGAGAACTTCCCGGCGTATACGGAGCACCATTGCCGCCGGGGGCTACGTAAGTTGGGTAATTCGGGACGCCAGGGTAGCCGTTCATCGGTTGTTGAGGCACGACGCCCGGTCCGTAATATCCGTTCGGATAGCCTCCGTAACCTGCATGATACATACAGCCGGGGGCCATTGAGACATACAGCACCGCAGCAAAAACAGTCAGGTAACGCATACGAACAGTCCTTCCATCACGGACTCGCAACTGTCGACGCACCCGTCGCCCCCCAGCGTCGGACCGGGCGGGATTGTATGGATGTCGCGAATCGTGTCCAGACCGAATCGGCAGTAATTGCCTGAATCTGCGTCCGCGTGCCTCAATCCATCAAAGAAACGCATCGTCGCCAGAGTATTTGGTCAATAGCGCAGGGACTACGCCAGCTTGAGCAGTTTCCTTGTCAGCCATTCTGCGGACAGAATTCCGGCAATGAGATACATCACCCATTCGCGGTCCCAGAGCGTTCGCAAGCGTTCTGGCACATAGAACTGTTCTCCACGGTCGGGGAACAAGCCCGTCAGTTCAGTCGCAGCGTCATCGATTGTCAGGTACTTGCCCCCTGTATCCCGCACCAGATCTGTCAACAGCCTGACGTTCTGGCGAATATTTTCATCTTCAAGCTTCGGGAGCGCGACGACAACTTCATCGGTCACACGGTCTCGCGAATCGGGCAGCGTCAGTTCCATCTTGTAGGTTCCCGGCAGACTGACCCGGAAATCACCCACGAAAACTCCGGCAATCGAGGGATCTCGCCGTAATTGACGGGGTGGCGTGAGAGGCTTCCCTGTCGGATCGTAAACTTCGAGCGACACGGTATCGGCTTCCAGCGGTTCATATTTCGCATCAAGGACCCGAGCACGAACTCGCAGCGTTTGTCCGATTAGCAGCTTGTGGCTGTCGGGCATCAGCAACCCGCGTTTGGTTCCGCGTTTTGACCGGCCCTGTGCGACCTCGCGAATCGTCTTGATCCAGAATCGGTCGTAATCGTCTTCGGTGACCGATCGCAGTCGCCACATTTCGGCACTACCGAGATAGAAGATAAAACCCTTGTTGAGTGGTTGTCCCGCCATAAGTACCGGCGGTTCAGCAGCGGCTCGCGGGTCGGAAAAGTAAGCATATACTTTGGCTCCGGCCTTGTGTCCGTTCGTCGGATAGCACCGATAGATCCCGGCAAATTCTTTCCAGCGAGCGGCGGATGTGATCGGATCGTCGGTCAATTGCAGGAAACCAGGGCTTTGACCTTCCTTCGTGAACTGGATCGGCCAGGGCTGACTCGACTCCTGATCAAAACGCGACGCCGTGAAGTACGAACTGAGGACGACCGGATACAATTCCAGTAACGGCTTGAATCGCTCATCGCTTGTTGCCCCCGAACCGCTCGAATCACCCATCCCGGCCAGAGTTGGCGTATTGACATCGCCCGCGATCAGAATCAGTCCACCCCCTTCGAGGCTGACCCAGTCAGAAAGGAGCTTGAATGACTCGGCAGGTATACTTTTCCAATCGGGATCGAAGGCGATCACGACATCGTATTCATAAAGCTGTTCGCGGCCTTCCGGGAACGCCGACAGCAAATTATTTGATTCCTGACTCGTGCCGCGCGAACCGGTTTGTAGCAAGACATCGACATCGAACGATTTGTGCCGGTACAGCAGATTGCGCACGAATTGATAGTCGCGCATCGGACCGCCCGCGATCAGCAAGACTCGCATCGGGCGGTCGAAGGTATTGACGCTGATTGATAATTGGTTGTCCTGCGAATTGAATTCGACAATCCTGTTCGGAGTCGAGGCGCGCACGAGAAAAGTGACTCGACCAGCCTCTGTCGAATTTCGCGAAAATTTGACTTCAACCGGCAAGCCGTCTTCCAGAAGTTGCGTCTTTTTGTGCTCGACGCTGACTGGTTCGTTGTCTCGTTCGGATTTCATCAGAAGTTCGACATCGATCTCGCGACCGGCAAGTCCGTTCCCCTGGATAAACGCCGCAATCTCGAACGGATCACCCATTTGGACATCGGTCGGCGATGCAATCTCTGACACGGCGAGATTGACAGGTTGCGTCGTCGTCCCTGTACCAATGGCAACCAATCGCGATTTCGTCGCAATCGCCCGATCGTGAGCTGTCGTTGGATCGATCCCGGCGTTCGAAACACCGTCGGTCAGGATCGCGATTCCTGAAAGCGTGCGCCCGGCAGATTGCCGGACTAGTTCGTCCAGACTCTCACCCAGTCTGGATTCCAGCCCGCGCGGCCTGAGGATTTCATCCCAATCCAATGGCTGTTCGATCGCGGAAGTTCCCTTGACCGGGTTTGCCGACGGAGTTGATGCTGCCTGAAGCCTGGGATAAACGCGATGGGGGCCCGCCAGAGCTGAATCGAATGTAAACAGACTGACCTCATGCGTCTGACGAAGCGATTCGATGACTTTCGTTTCGGACAACAGTTTTCTGATGACATCCGTTCGTGAGGGGATACCGTCGGTAACCGGCGATTCGCCATCAGTCGGATTTCTCGCCGGGTGTCGCATTGATAACGAAGTGTCAACGAGGATCGCCACGCGTGAAGGTCGGTACGATTGTTTTTGTGTGCGGTCCGAGGGATTGAGCGAAATCACGAGCAGCGCGATGAGCGTCCCGACCCGAAGTACGGTTAACCACAACTTCCAGAACCAGCTCAAACCGGCGACATCTTTGGAATACAGCCAAACCGTCCAAAGGAGCAGGCCTGCGACTCCGCCAATCAGCAGTAACCAGCCGAGCGGCGTAGTCGGCAAGTCGAATTCGCGCACCGTCAGCGTCGCCGAATCGGATGCAGCCAACGTAAAAAAACAATCCCGAGTCATGAAACGCCTATCGGTCGATTGCTGGTGGATGATATCCAAGTCGATACGCCAGCGTTTGCTCTAAAACCAGCAGTATAAACAGTGTCCAGATCAGCCATTGACGAATCTCCGAGCCCGCTTCGCGGCCCTCAACCCAGTCAAGTTGTCCAAATTCCTGAATCGAAACGCCAGCCGAACTGCCAAGCCGTTTCCTGAGGTCTGATGTCGACGCGATGACCAAATCACCTTCTGACGCAGGAGGATTGTATGCGATCAGACGATCTTCGTTCACCTGACTTTGCCGCAGCAACCGCACGGTATAAACGCCCGGTTCATCCGTGTCGCTGAACCTCGCGTGCAAACGCAACGGTTGCTTTGTCGTCTTCGATGATTCGGTGGACGGATCGTCAGACTTTTCAGGAGCCGCCTGCAAGCGGATCGTGCGGTCGCCTTCATCGCCTGGCGTAAGAATTTCGACAGATTCTGTGTATTCAGCCGGATCAAGCGTGACCGAAATCGGCTCGCCAACCGTACGCCGTTCGGGGTTGTGGTCCGTTCGAGCCAGGTATTTTACAAGTTCGAGCTGCACCACGACGAAACTGTTGTCTGTGGCCCAGTTGTTCCAGTCGGGCTGAGCGGTGGTCAGGCAGGCGATGACTCGCCCCTTTCCAAACGGACGTTCCAGTATGATCGGGTCGCGACTTCGGATCGAAGCGATCGTATGAACCCGATCCTTGCGCAGTTGATCGTCGCGAACCCAATCCCTGGCGACCGGGAAAAACTGAAAGATACGGACCAGTTTGATCAGTGCATTATCTTCGCCTGCAAAAATGCGAAACAGCGGGTGTCCGGATGCCAGCAAATCAGAACCGGGGTTTGTCGGGTCGACAATCAGTTCCCTGGGAGCCATATCGAGCGGCACTGGAAAGAGGCCCGTTCCGTTTCGGTACAAGGCATCGTTGTAATGGGCTGGACGAATGCTGTCTCCGACAAACCAGGCAAGACCACCTCCACCCGCCACGTACCGTTCAAGTGCGTCAATGGAATCTGCCGGAAGTTCCGGGACGTTGAGCAAGTAGATGCACGAGAAGCCGTCGAGCGGTCGCCGCCGCAGGTATTCGATATTTTCCACGATCGCTCCGTAGCCGGTCGCTTTGGGATCGGCGGCGATCGCGTCGGCAATGTACGATCCGTCTTCGCCTGCCGGATCACCATCCACAATCAGCACGGGAATCGTTTTGGGGACATCGATCGCCAGTGAACGAACGTTGTCTTCTGCCAGTGAATCCGCATCAAGACTGACTCGCAGCTTGTGAGCGGTCGGAGTCGTCAGCCGGACTTCAAAATCATGAGTCACTTCTGTTTGCGGTTCGATTTTCTCGAAAACGACACTCGCAGGAAGTTTTTCGTTGTTGTCGAAAATCGACAGCCTGACATCGGTGGCCAGTTGAAAGCCGAAGTTCCTGACCGACAATCGCATGCGCAGCGGGACATCGACAGCGGCGACTTGGGTATCACCCGTCAATTCGGTGACACCCAGATTCGAATGAGTTTCCGGGACAGCCCGCACCAGATTAACCGTCACTCCTGTTGCCGTTAGTCCTTCAATTGCGGATGCGATTGCCTTCTGATCCTGCCAGTCCCGCTCGCGAAAATCCGAGATGACATGCAAGTGCCGAATCGTTCCGCGATCGTTCGCAAGCAATTTTCCCGATGCCGTAAGACCGGTCGTCAGGTCGAGTCCCTGATGTGTGCATTTGAACGATTGAGCATCGAGCCTCGAAGAAAGTTCGGTCACAAAATCGTCGTTGACGTTCCGTTCCGAAAACAATGGCCGATCGGGTTGCGACAGGCGAACCAGAGTCAGTTTTTGAGTATTCGGCTGCTGTGCCCCGCCCATCGCAATGCGATTCACGACGCTGACTGCTTCGGCAAAAGCACTCGTTTCACCCCAGCGGTCGCGCATTGACAGACTGTCGTCGATCAGGATCACGTGGTGCGACTGGGCGCCCCGAAAAACCGACATCTGTGCCGGGTCGAGAATCAAACGGGAAATCAGCATGACGATGCCGATCACGATCAGGATCCGCATCAGCAACAGCAGCAGTTGTTCGAGTAACAATCGGCGCTGATTGCGCTGTTGACTTTGCAGCAGGAATTCCATGGCTGCGAACCGGACGCGCCGGTAGCGCATCCGGTTGATCAAATGAATCACAATCGGAGACGCGACGAGACACGCACCTCCTGCGATGAAGGCCGGATTGAAAAAGTGATTGGCGAGCCAGGCAGTCATTTCGTTATTTCAGGTTCTTACAGACTGTCGCATTCCGAACCCTTAAGTTAGCTCCTTCGGTAAGTAGAATTTCTCTAAATTGTAGTAACTGAGTGGAAACAT
>JANXOO010001062.1 GCA_025353525.1 Schlesneria sp.
TTCAGACGCTGCTTCAGGCGACTTGCCTGCCTGCCGCGAATGTTCGGCAGCGCTGACCCAGACGAGTCCATTCAGCACGGCGACACCGAAGAGGGCAATAAAACCGACTCCTGCAGAAATACTGAACGGCATCCCTCGTAACGCCAACGCAAATATGCCGCCGGAAGCGGCGATCGGGATTGCCAGAAAAACCAGTCCTGCAAGACGTGTCGAATGAAAGGTCGTGTGCAATAACAGGAAGATCAGTAACAGCACCACGGGCGTGACGAGCATCAATCGTGATTTGGCTGATTGCAGGTTCTTGAAATCTCCGCCCCATTCGATTTCGTAACCGGTCGGAAGTTTGATCTCTCGCGACACTGCCAGTTTGGCGTCGCGTACGAAACTTTCGACGTCACGGCCATCGACGTTGCACTGAACGAAGGTGCGACGCTGAGTCCGTTCGTGGTCGATGCCTGGCGGTGTCTCTTCCGCAATCAGATTCGCCAGTTCACCCAACGGGATCTGTTGTCCGTTCGTCCCGAAAACCGGGATCTGTTCCAGCCGGTCAAGGTTCGACCGCCACTCTTCGGGGATCCGGATCACGATCGGGAATCGCATTCGACCCTTGAAAACTTCACCCGTTTTTTTCCCGCCCATCGCCGCGACCGTCTGCATCACATGTTCGGCGTCAATGCCGTATCGGGCGAGTGATTCCGGCTTCACTTGAATTCGAACGGTTGGCAAATTCGCCTGGTGTTCGGCCTTCACGTCGACAGCACCGGGAATATTGTGCAGGAGTCGTTCGATCCGCTTACCCAGTTTGGCAAGTGTTTCGAGTTCCTTGAGGTGCGACGGGTCGCCTTCCGCACGCAACGATCCACCGGGTGCATAGAGTAATACCGCGACGTTCGCCTTGACCCCTGCGACAAGTTCGTCCACGCGCATTTCAATTGGCTGAGTGAATGTGAAATTGGCTCCCGGTACGTTGTCCTCTAACAGCACTCGCATTTCTTTGACCATCATCGCACGCGATTTGTGTCGCGACCAGTTCTGTTCGGGCTCGAGCAGCACCCAGACGTCGGTTTGTTGAACGCCCATCACATCGTTGGCGATTTCAGGACGGCCCGTTTTGCAGAAGACTGTCCGCACTTCGGGAAACGTCCGCAACAATGTTTCGACCTGTTTGCCCATCGGGATCGAGCCTTCCAGAGTGGCACTCGGCAGTCGATTGATTTCGATCAACAGATCCCCCTCTTCGAGCTTTGGCATGAATTCGCCACCCAGATGCATCGCAACCGGAAGGCTTGAAGCAAACAGCAACAACGCTGCGGCAACAGTCACGACCGGATGTGAGACCGTCAAATGGACGAGCGGAACATAGAAGCGATGAAACAGCCGAATGATCGCGATTTCCTTGTCTTCCATTTTGCGAGGAAGAACCAGCGACGCCAGGACCGGCATCAGCGTCAGCGACAGGATCAGCGAACCGGCCAGGGCGAACAGCACGGTCAACGCCATCGGTCGGAAGAGTTTCCCTTCCGTTCCCTGCAGCGTCAGCAATGGCAGATAGACGATTGCGATGATCAGTTCGCCGAACATCGTCGGTTTGCGGACCTCGATGGCCGCATCGCGGACGACATCCGAATGCGATCGACCGTCTCGATTGAGTGAAATTCGCCGCATACAATTTTCGACCATGATGACAGAACTGTCGACGATTAGGCCAAAGTCGATCGCTCCGAGACTCATCAGACTCGCAGTAATCCCGGTGAATGACATCATATTTGCGGCAAAGAGCATCGACAGCGGGATCGCCAGGGCCACGACAATTCCGGCTCGAAAACTGCCCAGCATGACCAGCAGAACGATGATGACCAAAGTCCCACCCTCAAGCAAATTTCGCTGAACTGTCTGCAGGGTGCGGTTGATCAGATCGGCGCGGTCATACGTCACTTCGGCTCGAACCCCTTCGGGCAACGACCGGTTGATTTGTTCGAGCCGTTCCTTGGCGGCGATCACGACCGTCCTCGAGTTGGCACCCCATAACATCATCACCATACCCATGACGGCCTCGCCACGTCCGTCGCGCGTGACGGCACCTTGCCGCGTCAGCGGTGCGATGACGACATCCGCCACATCACCAACCAGTACCGGTACTCCGTCCTTGCTGCTGCGAATGACGACATGCCTGATGTCGGCTTCGTCCGCCAACAGTGCCTGACCACGGATAAATCGTTGCTCGCCATGGTGGACGACGTACCCGCCCCCCGCCGTTCCGTTGTTCGACGAGATCGCTCGTTCAAGTTCGGTCAAAGAGACGCCGAAACTGGCCAGCCGATCGGGATATGGGCGGACTTCGAACGATTGATAGAAGCCACCGTGCGAATTGATTTCCGTGACGCCGGGGACTTGCCGAAGTCGCGGTGCAATCTGCCATTCCAGGATCGTTCGCAGATCCATTGGCGAATATCCTTCGCCACGCACTTCAAATTGCAGGATTTCTCCCAGTGCTGTTGTCAGGGGGTTCATTCGGGGCGTTCCGTATCCTTTGGGTACCCGTTCCGCGGCATCGATCAGTCGTTCTGCGATCAACTGACGCGCCCGAAAAACGTCGGTCCTTTCCTGAAAGACGACGGTGACCAGCGACAGTCCGAATCTTGAAACGCTGCGAATTTCCTCGACGTTCGGTAGCCCGCTCATCGTCAACTCGACAGGTGATGTCACATATTGCTCGACTTCGAGCGGTGAAAGGGCTCCTGCTTCGGTGACGATCTGGACCTGGACATTGGTCATGTCAGGGACCGCGTCGATGGGAAGCATCAGAGCTGACCAAACGCCCATTCCACCCATGATCAGCACCAGGGCAATGACGAGCACCCGATTGGCGAGCGACAGATCGATCAGCTTTTCGAGCATAAACGTTGGCCTTGGCGCTGTATTCCAGGTAGGATGGGATCGACCCGGATTGGGGCCGGGTTGCTGATGGTGACGCGGGCCCGGCGTCGGCCTCGCTTGTTTGGCGGAGGTTAAGGCTGGCTGGGGATAGGTGGCTGAACCACCCGTATTCGGTTAATTAAAAAATTGACAGGGGATGTCATCGTGGCTCGTTTACCGCGTTTCGGCTCGTACTGTTTGGCATTGACTGCAGTGGCGTGTTTCGTCTGGTCGCTGTCGGTCCCGGCAGCGACAGCGCAATCGGGCAAATCAAAATCGAAACCCGCCAGACCCGCCTCGTCTGCCGAGGTGAAACAGATCGACGCGCGATTGCAGAAACTTCAAGACACGTTCGAGACGGAATCGAAAGCGATTATTGACGGGTACGAGCGTTCGGGGCAATACGACCGGGCGAAATTTCTGCTCGAAGTGCTGCTGAAACTCGACCCGAAGAACGAAGAATTGAAAACGAAGATAGCCGATTTCGAAAAACTGATGCTCGACAAATCGGGGGTTGATTTCAAATTCGATTCCGGCAGCGACTGGACGGCCGTCGGTCTTGTGATGAAAGACTCGCAGATCCGGATCGAAGCGACGGGTGAATACAAGTTGATTCTCAACATGTCCAACGTGAGTGCCGACGGGATCACGACCGAAAACCCGATGCGGGATCTGGTAGGCAAAGTTCCGACGGGAGCATTGATGGGAATGGTGGTCACCGAAGAGAACCAGCAGGGAAAGCAGCCCGCAGAAGCGTTCGCGATCAAGTCCAAACACGAGTTCACTGCAAAGAAAGAGGGAACTCTGTTCCTGAAAGTGAACGTCCCTCCCGGCTCGAAATGTATTGGCGACCTGAAAATCAAAATGAGCGGCATCGTTCGCAACACCGAACGGTAAGGACCGGCGCACCATCGACTGTCGGAACCATTATGGCTGAATCGGACCGAATCGCTCGGCGTTATGCCTCAGAGAAATGCGAAGATATTTTACCACAGAGGCACAGAGAATGAAAGGAGAAGAGGCGCGTTGCGAGGACGCTCCGAGAGACT
>JANXOO010001086.1 GCA_025353525.1 Schlesneria sp.
CACGAGCAAAGCCGGCAATTCTTTACGGAACAACGGCATTACCAATCGCCACCACCTCCAGAGTCGCCTCCGCCACCTCCGAAGTCACCCCCCCCGCCGCCAAAGTCACCCCCGCCGCCTGAATCGCCGCCGCTGGACCAGTCACCTCCGCTCGATCCATCGTTGTCAGACCATTGTTCGCCAGCGGCCGGCGCGTCATCGTTCAGCGTGTTGCTGCCTCCGTAGGGGTCATGAGTCGTTGGCATTGTATCGTGCGCGTGAGCGGATTGGCCCGAGAATGCGTTGTATAGCCAGTTCCCGGCGACTGCTCCGAAAATACCGCCCGCAAGGTTGCTCATGAAACCGCCGCCGCCACCGCCGCCACCGCCGCCGTAACCAGGCTGGCCATAACCGCCACCTCCACCACCGCCGTAGCCTCGACCACCACCAAACAATCGCGAAATCATCGAAATCACAAAAATGCCTGCTACGACCATTAACAGGATCCAAATTACTGGCGACCATCCCGCCTGCATCGGCTGTACCGGTGCCCGATGAGGTATCGCTGGAGGATTATTGACTTGCGATCGATTCGCAGGAATCGCAGGAGCGACACCGGTGGTCGAATGCTTCTTCGAATGTTCAGCAGCGATTCTGGTGTACGTGACTTCCAGTTTCGAGATGGTATCTTTTAACGCTCCGTCATAGTTTTTGGCTTTCATCCCCTCAATTGTCGCATCCTTGACGTGATCGCGATCTGTCTTGCTGAAACCGAGCCCTTTCAGTTTCGGGCTGACCCACGTTTCGACGCGACCTGGCTCCTTGCAAATCAAAACAAAAACACCTTCGGCTTTCGTCGCTTTCGCGCGTTCAGTGACCCATTCGTGAGTAAACTCGTCCCGCCCCTTCTTGTCCATTTTCGACACTGCGTCGACTTTGTCCGCTGGAACCGTGGCGTACGTTTCAATCTGGATTTCGTGCCCCGTCTTCTTTTCAATGTCCTTGATCGATTCGTTGGCTTTTTTAATCGCGTCAGCACTGAAGAAGCTGCCCCCGTCCGTTACGTCAGCTGCCAGCGTTATGACCGGCATCCCCGCCAACAGGCCTACCGCCACAAACGCAGAAATTCCGGATCGAGCCATCGACTTTAATCTCGCTTGCCAGGATCCATTTTTGGCATGAGTGGTTGAGTCGATAACTGCCAGATCTGCAACATTGTCATCCGACACGGTAAAATTTGGCGCAGTGTCACTTGACCCAACGGCATTAAATCGTTGTCCCAACATGGTTGCGGACTCCAGCAAAAAAGGTTTCTCGAGGACGACGACTTGTCGCCCCTTCGCTCGTATAACGTTCACAAGGCCCAAACGGATCACGCCAGCAAATCCTTAATCACATGTGCTGGCTCGACACCCGTCAATTTCTGGTCCAGACCCTGGAATTTGTACGTAAATCGCTCATGATCAAAACCCAGCAAATGAAGTACCGTCGCGTGAAAATCACGGACGTGAACCGGATCCTTTACGATATTGTAACTGAAGTCGTCGGTCTCACCGTAGATTTTGCCACCTTTGGCTCCTCCGCCGGCCATCCACATGGTGAAACAGCGTGGATGATGATCGCGTCCGTAATTCTCTGCCGACAGACCTCCTTGCGAATAGATTGTACGTCCGAATTCGCCACCCCAAATGATCAGCGTTTCATCGAACAGACCCCGCTGCTTGAGGTCCTGAACCAGCCCGTAACAGGCCTGGTCGACATCGCGGCATTGGCTGGGGAGTCGACCGGCGACGTTGGCGTGAGTGTCCCAGTTATTGATATAGACCTGAACGAACCTGACACCCCGTTCGACCAGTCGCCGTGCGAGCAACACCGTATTCGTAAACGAGCCCGGCTTCTTCGCTTCGTCGCCGTACAGCTTGAACGTTGATTCGGGTTCGCTTGCGAGGTCGGTCAGTTCCGGAACACTCGTTTGCATCCGGAACGCCAGTTCGTACTGTTCGATACGAGTCCTGGTTTCAGGATCGCCCAGTCGCTCAAACGTTTGCTCGTTCAGTCGTTTCAGGCCGTCCAGAGACTTGCGACGAATTTCGCCGGGGACACCTGGCGGATTATTGATGTAAAGAATCGGGTCTCCGGCACTGCGGAACGAGACTCCTGCGTGTTCGCCCGGCAGATAACCCGCCTGCCACAACCGGGCCGAAATCGCTTGCACCTGCTCGGTGTTGGTCGGCTTGGCAACCATCACGACAAACGTCGGCAGATCGTTGTTTAATGAGCCCAGTCCGTACGACGCCCAGGCCCCCAGGCACGGCCGCCCGGTAAGCTGGTTTCCCGTCTGCATATAGCTGATTGCCGGTTCGTGGTTGATCGCTTCGGTATTCATCGTGCGGATAAAGCACATATCGTCGACCATCTTTTTGGTCCAGGGCAACAGTTCTGTCACCCACATACCGGACTGGCCGACCTGTTCGAATTGAAATTTCGAAGGAGCGATCGGAAACCGGGCCTGGCCCGAAGTCATCGTCGTCAGTCGCTGGCCGTTTCGGATCGATTCTGGCAAATCCTTGTCGTACCAGTCCTTCATGACCGGTTTATAGTCGTAAAGATCCATCTGCGGTGGGCCGCCGACCATGTGCAAATAAATCACATGTTTGGCCTTTGGGGCGTGATGCGTCATCAACGCCTGAAGGTCAGGTTGCGTCTCTGCAGCACCCAACGGCTTTGCAGCGGCTTGACCCATCAGGGAAGACAGCGCCGCCCAGCCGACGGCATTGGACCCCTGTTGAAAGAAGTGCCGCCGTGTCATGTTTCGAGCGTATTCCCTGAACAAATCCATCGCGTTTTTCCTCGCCGTATCTTGAATTCTGCCGAACACAAAAGCCGTGTTCGCACCGCATGTTGTGACGATGCCTGAGCTTCTGCGCCGCTGGCAGAAAGCTCTGTCCGGCAGACTGGCATCGATGCCTCGCCGACTTCCTCGAGCGGAATCGAACCTCAAACCGGAATCGAACTCGCATTTCAATTCCAGTGCCAACACCAGTTCTGATCGTACTGCGATTTCTATTCTATCGAGAGACAGTGATTGTCGAAATCCACCCCGGTATACTTGTCGTCCTTTCGTGAGTGAGTCGGGTCGACTAGATTACAGGCTCCGTGTACTGATTCAGTGTGTTTTCGATATCGGGCAATCCTCGTGAATGCCGCTCCAGGAGAACATCTGATTGTCGCGAATGATCAATGCCGTCGGTCGGTACCACAACCGACGGTACAAATGTGTTGAAAACATCGGTGAAATAAAATGCTCGTCAGTTGGAATTGGCTGAAACAATATGTTGACCTCGATGTTCCGGTCGCCGAACTGTCCGAACGTCTGACAATGTCGGGGCTGAATCTGGAAGAATTTCATGCCACGGGTGCCGATTTTTGCATCGACCTTGAAGTCACCAGCAACCGCCCTGACTGCCTGGGACACCTGGGTGTCGCGCGGGAAGCGGCCATTCTCTACGGAAAACCGCTGAAAATTCCGGCGGCCACTCCCCGAACCGTTTCCGCGAAAACCGCAACAGTGACTTCGGTCGCGATCGAGTCCCCGGAACTTTGCTCGCAGTACTCGGCTCGTGTCATTCGCGGCGTCAAAGTCGGACCGAGTCCGCCATGGATGGTTGACCGGTTGGCGACGATCGGCATTACGTCGATCAACAATATCGTTGATATCACGAACTACGTGTTGATGGAGTGCGGGCAGCCGCTGCATGCCTTCGATTTCAACAAACTGAACGGACGAAAGATCGTCATACGACGGGCAAGGCCCAATGAAAAACTTCAGGCGATTGATCACAAAGAGTATTTGTTAACGGGTGAAATGTGCGTGATTGCCGACGCTGACCGCGCGGTTGCGATCGCCGGGATTATGGGTGGGGCCGACACAGAAATCGGCTCGACAACCAAAGATGTTCTGATCGAAGCGGCACTCTTTTCACCATTGGCCATCCGGAATGCGGCTCGAAAGCTGAAACTGCGAAGCGACTCGTCGTACCGATTCGAGCGAGCCCTGGACCCGCATGGCCCCGACTGGGCCAGCCGCCGATGCTGCGAATTGATTCTGGAACTGGCCGGAGGCGAATTGCTCGACGAGCCGGTTTTTGCAGGAATTCGACCGACCAGCGAGCGAGCGAGCGTCGTCCTTCGCTTCGGACAATTGAAGCGAATTCTGGGAATCGACATTCCGACGACAGAGGCGATTCGAATCCTTGAATCGCTTGGCCTGACGATTGTCAGTCGCGACGCAGACGTTCAAGCGACGTTCGAAATCCCGTCCAACCGGCGGGATCTGAGTCGTGAAATTGATCTGATCGAAGAAGTCGTCCGGATCCACGGCTACGACAAGATTCCTGCCGATGCGTCGGTACCGCTTTGTGCCAGCAAGAAGCGGTTTCAGGATCGCGTCACCGATCGGGTGCGCGAAACACTGACGGCGGCAGGATTCTACGAAGCAATGACCGTGTCGCTGGTAAGTGAAAATGAACAGAAATTGTTCTCGCCACGACCAGCATCCCCTGTTCTATGCATCGAGCATTCAGACTTTCCGGAATTCAGCCGGTTGCGTCAGAGCCTGATCCCGAGTTTGCTGGTCTCGCGACGTGAGAACGAGCGATATGGTCAGTTCGACGCGCAGCTTTTTGAGATTGCGCGGGTGTATGTGTCGACCGACAAATCGATCCCGGAACATCAGGCCGAACCGCGTATGGTCAGCATGGTCAGCGGTCGCTCGTTTCATGAGTTAAAAGGAATCGTCGAGCAATTGGCGGTTCGTGTTAATCCCCTGGCAAGCCTGAGCGTCAATGAATCCGCCAACCCCCATTTCGTGGCTGGACGCGGTGCCGAAGTCTTGTTGAATGGCATCTTTTGGGGATGGCTCGGGGAACTGGATCGTTCGGTCACCGATCGAATCGGGTTGCGCGACGCCGTTTCCATTGCGGAGCTTGATCTGAGTCTCCTGGAAGCTCAGGCCGATCTGGTTCCGAAATTCCGCGACCTTCCTTCGCATCAGGCGTCGACGCGCGATTTGAATTTCGTCCTTGACGAAAGAGTTTGCTGGTCGACGGTCGAAGAAACCGTCCGAAAGGCGGGAGGCCCGCTGTTGCAGACGGTCTCGTTCGGCGGTCAGTACCGGGGCAAGCAGATTCCGGACGGCAAAAAATCATACCTCGTCACATTGGGATATCGTGCGGATCGCACGCTGACGAGCGAGGAAGTCGAATCAGCTCAAAAAGCAGTGATCGAGGCGTGTTTGAAGGAATTGTCCGCAACGCTTCGTGCGTGACGGAATGCAGTGAAGCATTTTTAGTTTGAAAAACAAAGCAGAACGAGAATCCTGGCGAGCCGAGCGGCGTTGCCCGCCGGGGCTTTTGGGATATTTGGGGGCTCGGTGACCCAGGGCGGCGCAACGCGGGAAGACCCGCTTCGCTTTGCCGCGAGGCTTATTTGTTGTTGCCTTTCAAGCTGTCAACAGACTGACTCGTCGTCGACTTTCATCCGGGATCTCGTTCGGCGGCTGCCGTACTGATCGAAGCTGTTGCCATTCTGCGTAAAACTTCCATCAATGCCGTTCGTCGTATTACGTTTTACGTTCGAACTCTGTAACTCTCAGGCGGCTTTGTGGAACAATTCTACCGCGACCGTTATCATCCGCGAAGGCCCGGTCAGTGCGAACGATCCGGCATGATCGACTGTGGCGGTATCCTCTGGAAAAACAATGAAGATTCACGAATATCAAGCCAAACAATTACTCGCCGCAGCGGGAGTAAAAACGCCTCGGGGTATCGTCGCTCATACGGCTGATGAAGCGGCGGCCGCCTGCACGCAACTCGGCTCGGACGTTGCCGTCGTCAAATCGCAGATTCATGCGGGGGGACGAGGCAAAGGGACGTTCAAACAACATCCCGATCAACGCGGTGTTGTTCTCGTCAAATCGGCACAGGCGGCTAAAGACAACGCGGCCAGAATGCTCGGCAGCACTTTGGTCACGATTCAGACTGGTCCCGAAGGCAAAGTCGTCAGCACCCTGTTAATCGAAGAAGGGCTGAAGATTGTCCGCGAGCTTTATCTCGGTGTGGTCGTTGATCGCGAATCGGGCGGCCCGATTCTGATCGCGTCGACCGAAGGGGGAATGGATATTGAAGTCGTGGCGCACAAAACGCCCGAGAAGATCCTTCAGGAACCCTTTGATGTGGAGGCAGGTCTGCGCGGTTTTCAGGCGCGAAACGTCGCCTATCGCCTCGGGTTGGAAGGGGCCTCGGTGCGAGCCGCCGAAAAACTTTTTAGTCAGCTCTGTCAGTTTTTCGTCGACCGCGATTGCAGCATGGTTGAAATCAACCCGCTTGTCGTCACTGCCGATGGCGATCTGATTGTGGGTGATGCGAAAGTGACGTTTGACGATAACGCCATGTTTCGGCATCAGGATCTGCTTCCGCTGCGCGACCTCACCGAAGAAGAACCGATGGAAGTCCAGGCACAGGCATCGGGACTCAGTTATGTCAAGCTCGACGGAAACCTGGGTTGCCTCGTCAACGGAGCCGGACTGGCGATGAGTACGATGGATATCATCAAGTACCACGGGGGCGCGCCGGCGAATTTCCTGGACGTTGGCGGGGGTGCTAACGTTGAACAGGTGACCGAAGCATTCCGGATTATTCTCGCCGACCCGAATGTCAAAGGAATTCTCGTCAACATTTTCGGCGGGATCATGAAATGCGATACGATCGTCACGGCGCTTCTGACCGCTTATGACACGATCGGAATCAAGGTTCCGCTGGTCGTCCGACTGGAAGGAACAAATGTCGAACTGGCTCGCAAGATGCTCGCCGAAAGCGGCAAACCGATCACTGTCGGAACCGATCTGACGGACGCGGCAAAGAAGGCCGTGAAATCGCTCGGAGCATAACGTTGAAGAACGCTGTGTGAGCGATCGACTGAAGTCAGTCGCCTCACGTCGCAGCACGAAAATGGGTCGTCACACTTTTACCGCGTTGCAATGACTTAAAGGCCGGCATCACAAACCATGAGTATTCTCGTCGACAAGCACACAAAGATCATTTGCCAGGGAATTACGGGAAAGTCGGGCCTGTTTCACTCGCAACAATGTCGCGCGTACGCGAAAGAACATCGGCCGGGCGAAGATGTTTTCGTAGGGGGATGCACGCCTGGCAAAGGGGGAACCGAAATCGACGGCTTCCCCGTCTTCAACACGGTGGAACAGGCGGTCCACAAAACCGGTGCCAACTGTTCGCTGATTTTCGTTCCGCCACCCTTTGCTGCGGATGCTATTCTGGAAGCCGCTGATGCCGGGATCGGTTTGATCGTCTGCATTACTGAGGGGATTCCTGTTCTCGATATGGCACGCGTGAAGCGAGCGATGATCACGAGCAAAAGTCGGCTGATCGGACCAAACTGTCCGGGAATAATTACACCAGGTGTCGCAAAAATCGGGATTATGCCCGGTTACATCCACAAAATCGGGTCGGCGGGCCTGATCAGCAAGAGCGGCACATTGACCTACGAGGCGGCATGGCAATTGGGCAACATCGGCATGGGGCAGTCGACGGCAGTCGGTATCGGCGGTGACCCGATCATCGGTACGACGTATATCGATTTACTGGCGATGTTCCAGGCCGATCCGAAAACGGAATCGATCCTGATGATCGGTGAAATCGGAGGCAACGCCGAAATTGAAGCGGCCGGATACATCAAGTCTCATGTGACCAAACCGGTGGCTGCATTCATCGCAGGAGCGACCGCTCCGCCTGGAAAACGAATGGGGCATGCCGGAGCGATTATTTCCGGTGGCAGCGGAACGGCCGCCGAAAAACAGGCAGCCCTCGAATCCGCCGGAGTCATTGTCGCTCAGAGTCCTGCTGATATGGGGACGGCATTGAAGAGGGCCATCGACCAGAGAAAGTGACCGAATCGACAGATGAAACCCGTGGTCCACGCGCCGGTGATGAAAGTGACCCTGTACGACTGGGTCAGCTCGTGGGCGATTTCGTTGTTCATTGGCTTGCTGATGACCTGCGGAGCGGTGGTCACCGTCTGGTTAACGACGCGGTTGCCGAAGCCGCCCGAAGTCGTTCCGGTAGAACTCGTCGATTTGCCTGGCGGATTTGAAGATGGTTCGCCTGACGAAACGTTGCGAGTCGATTCACCCGATCCCGAGGTACGCGATGCTGTACCCGCCGATTCTGTGGCCGATCAGACCGAAATTGCCGAAGCCGTCGAGGCTGTCGTCGAAATGTCCGACGCCGCAACGCAACAGGTTCAGCAACAATTCGATACCGGGATCCAGAATACAGGAAAAGTTGGCAGCGCAAAGGGGACGGGTCGTCGCGCCCTTGGATCAGGGCCAGGCACAGGCGGGCTGCCACGCGAACAACGCTGGTTCGTGAAATTCGGTGAACGGACATCGCTGGATGAATATGCTCGGCAGCTGGAGTATTTCGATATCGAACTGGGTGCGCTGTTGCCGGATGGGCGACTGGCCTATCTGACGAAGATGAGCAATCCGGTTCCGTCGGTGAAATTCGTTAATAGTGGGGCGGCCGAATCGCGATTGTATATGACCTGGCAGGGCGGCGAACGGCGTACTGCCGACGTGAAACTGTTTGCCAAAGCCAACATTGATGTTCACGGGGATACAATCATCTTCCACTTCTATTCAAAATTGGCGGAAAACAAACTCGCTCAACTGGAACTCGAATACCGTAACCGGACAGTCAAACAGATTCGCCGGACATATTTCGCAGTCGAACCCGATGCTGGCGGATACAAGTTCACGGTGTTCCGTCAGATTCTGTTTCAATAGCGGTAACCGTTCGCGGGCAATACAGGGGGACAGACTCAATTTTGCGGGCGAAATCCTTGTTGGAGACGGTTTCAGGGCTCTTGGCACAGGTTGATTCGCTGCAAAAATGCATCAGTCCCCGGCCCGTGAACGGATATCAATAATTTGTCCGGCGTTCTTGCAGAACCGGTAGTAGATCTCTTCTGCCTGGTCGAGCTGTGATATTTCGATCCATTCGTCTTTCGTGTGAGCTTGAGCGATATCTCCCGGTCCGAATACGACCGACGGAACCCCTGCCCGCGCGAATCGCGATGCGTGCGTTCCATACGGAACCCCGACGATTTCTTTAAGACCGACGGTCGTGGTGATCGCCTGCATCAGTTCGCGAGCCAGGTCAGTATTGTGTTCGTCACCAAGCGGTGCGCTGGCACAATACGGAGGATCGTGGATCACGTCGAAATCGAGTCGGGTCCGCAAGAACCCGGCAATTTCGTCGATGACGGCCAGTACATTCTCACCGGGAATCACGCGACGATCGATTTCGATCGTGCAGGTATCCGGAACGATATTAACGCTGCTCCCCCCTTCGATCCGTCCGACGCTCAGGGTTGCGGGACCACAGCGCGGGTGAGCTGGTCGTGAATCGGGTAACCATTTCGCGAAGTCTTCAAGACATACAACGACGCGCGCCATGCGGTAGATGGCATTGATTCCATCGCCCGGCCGCGAACTGTGGCAGGCTCGGCCCTGCGTGTGCAACTTCCATCGCGTCGCCCCGCGATGAGCAACGACGATGTCCAGTCCTGTCGGTTCTGCCACGATTGCGACATCCGGTCGCGTGGGACAAAGTCGATAAGGCGTCGACCGACCCGACCAGCTTTCGGTCAGGTGATTGATCCCCAGACTGGTTGCTTCTTCATCGCAGGTCATCGATAGCACGACGTTTGGCATTCCTGGCGGACGTTCGTGGGCCAGGCGAGTGAAGGCCGACAACATGGCCGCCAGGCCCCCTTTGACATCGCACGAACCACGCCCGTAAAGTCGCCCGTCTCGCTCGACAGGCGAAAACGGCTCGATCGTCATTCCGTCGACGGGAACGGTGTCCTGATGGGCATCCAGCAGAACGGTTCTGGTCGCTGCTGGCGAATCGAGTCGCGCAAGAACATTCGACCGTCCCGGAACAATCTCAATCTGCTCGAATGGAACTCCAAGCTGCGCAAGATGGCGAACGAGATATTCAGTCACACGAGTTTCAAGAAACCCGGCTCCGGAAACATCCCGTCCCATCGGATTGACGCTTGGGATCGCGACGAGGTCTTTGAGGATTGGTAAAGGTCTGGTCATATAGTCCGCGCGAAAGACTGCCACGAAATGAGAGGGAAAGGCGCCAAGAAGACCTGGAGCCTTTCCTGTTTTTCAGCCGGTAAATTCTCCACAGCCGGTCGCACAATGGTACTCACTTTGTCGAAACGACAAGGTCGCCCGAAGCGTTAGCGAGGGAGACCAGGCGAGTGAAAACAGGGGAAACTCCCTCGCTAACGCTTCGGGTTACCTGAAGTGAGTGCCATTGGCCGGTCGCCTTTGGAACCGGCCAATATCGTACCTGTGCTGAAGCGGCGACTCAACGCGACCGCGACGCCACCGCTGCGAAAGATCTGACACTCGAAGGGCTCGCGATGAAATTCGACGCCGGTTCGAACCGGTTTGCAACTTTTTCAATCGAAATTGCTTGTAAGCATTACAAATCGGTGCCTCATCCTACAAGTTTCTGCAGCAAGGACACCGGTCTCATCCTTTTTTTCGTATGCGAATCGAGAGAAAAAACGAAGAAACAAGTCGTTTTTGAAGAGAATGGGGGATTAGCCCGATTTTTATCTCAAGTTTGGCTCAATTGGCACGCGGTCTGCTTTAGGGTAGAGATGGAGTGAGCAATTCACCCGGATGATTCACGCAACCCCCTTCGGTGGTTCGAGACTCATATATCCCGCCGGCCTGAGGGAGACAGGCCAAGCACCCGCCTACAACACATCTCGAATTTCTGCTGACACAGGCCGGGACGTTCCAGTAACGTCCCGGCCTCTCGCCTTCTTTGTCAACCGCTCAACTCAAACAGGACGACTCACGCCGGCCGCTTCAACAACTCGACGAATCGCCCGTAGGCTTCATTCCATTGTGCCGTATTCTGAGGTTCGTACCTTTGCATGGTCGACGATGCGCGGACGATGCTGCGGATTTGTTCCAGCGAGCCGACCGAACCGCTTGTTCGCGCCTGCACCAGGACATTCCCCAATGCCGTTGCTTCGACAGGTCCGGTCATGACAGGACG
>JANXOO010001112.1 GCA_025353525.1 Schlesneria sp.
CGAAGAAGCCCCGCGAAATGCGAATGATCCGATCGACCCTGCAGCGGTCTGGAAGCACGTCAGGTCGGTCTCGGCGTCATTACAACTGGATCAGGGAGTTGTTTGCGAAGCCGCAATTGACCTGGAAACCTCGCGACTTCCCGACGGCTGGTCAGATTTCGTTTCCATCGCTTCCGGAGATTCATCGTGGATTCGACGAGTCCCTGCCGATGCCCTGCTGGCGACGGGAAGCCGTTTCGATATTCGGCCCGTCGTTCAACACATTCTGAATGTGATGCCGACTCATGATCGAAACGAATTGACCAAGGTTCGACGTCTCGCCCAAAGTCTGTTCGGTGGAAACGATTTGCTCGACACTGTCCTGCCGTCGCTCGCGCGCGACGTTGGCGGATACCTGACGACTCGAAAGGACGGACACACGAACAAGGTGACTCTCGATGGAGCTGTCGGATTCTCGATCGATTCGCCAGGCGATGCCCGCCTGCTGGCTGATGTCGATCACGGCTTCGATACAGGACTGAGTCTGCTGGCCGGTTACCTGAGCGTCGAAATGCCCAGTCTCGTGACGGTATTGCGCGAGCAGAATGGAACGACGAGCCTGCGATCGCTGTCCGATACAGTCCCGTTCCCGATTGCCTACGGCATTAAAGGCTCGCACCTGGTTCTGGCCGGTTCACGAGAAAGGCTCATACAATCTCTGGAAACACTGGATCAACCTTTAGCCAATTCGCGACTTGAGGAACATTCCAGAAGACTCTTTCCGGGTACAAACCAGTTGATCTGGTTTGATGCCGCCCGGACCCGGGACGTATTACAGCAACACGGCTCGGATCTTGCCGGATTGTTCGCGCACGGTTCTGCGAATGAGACCGCACAGTTACTGGAAAAACTTGACCGATTCAGGCAACACCTGGGGGCGACCGATTCAATCTTCATCGCCGGTCGAATGCGTGCGGACAATATCCGGATTGTGTTTGGCGGCGGTCTGGATTCCAGGTAACCGGTGTTCCGGCGACGATCGGAAATAACAGTGAACGTCGAGAGCTCCCGTTCGCAGGTTTCGCTGTTCGCAGAATGCTCGCTGGCACAACGATCTGATCTGCCGCAATCGTGCCCGTCAGGACGGACTATGTTCGTACTTCGCCCGGCGTCATGATTTGCGGCCTCTCTTCGGATTCAACCTTCCGAGCGCCGCCAAAACCCGTTGCCACGTTCCCGTTTTCGATGCGAGAATCGGTTGGCGATTGATAAATCGGCGCAGGTCTGTCGCCATATCGCGTATCGTCTCGTATCGGTCGGAGGGCGACTTTGAAATCGCCTTCAGAATGATTGCTTCCAACTGGTCGGGGATATCGCGATTCAACTGACGCGGTGCAACCGGTTTTTGTGCTGAAATCGCCTCAATCAATTGCAATCGTTTGGAAAATCCGAAGATCGGTTCCAAAGTCACCAGTTCGTAGAGCGTGGCACCAAGTGCGTAGATGTCACTGAGTGGGCTGGTGACCCCCTTCAATCGTTCGGGGGCCATGTATTTGAGCGTACCGATGGCTCGCTGGTCGGTATCCGACGGATTGCTGTCTTGAGGCAACCCGATTCCAAAATCTGTCAGGATCACCTGAAGGTTGGCTCGAACGAGCAAATTGGAAGGCTTGATATCATTGTGGAGGACACCTTGCTCGTGGGCATAGGCGAGTGCCATCGCCACCTGTTCACCGATTTTGGCAAACCCTCGCCAGGAATCGTGCGCGAGTGGTGATCCGGTCGGTTCAACTGCGACTTGCGGCCGTTTTGAAGTGCGGCGGCTGACGCGTTGTCGTTTGAACTGACCGGATCACCACTCGCGCACGATTCCTGGCGAGGGTTTGCCAAAATCGGTGAACAGGTGGCGATGGCACTCGCCTATGCCCACGAGCA